>CAMTPA010000084.1 GCA_947074275.1 uncultured Bacteroides sp. | reverse complement strand
TCTGAACCAGCTGAGCTAAGCGCCCGTACACTTCCGTTTCAAAAGCGATGCAAAGATACGCCAATTCTTGAAACTACCAAACTATACCCACAATTATTTTCAATATTTTTTAGAACAAATCATTTAAAACACTTATTATCAAAGCAAAAGCTACTTATGTTTTTTTCTTTACGCACATCAGCCTCTATATGGTGTGTCAAAGCAGACCTTATCATATAATAATAGAGCAACAAATACAGTGGAGTAAAATCGCAAGGGGTAGTAAGCTAATAGATGAAGTATTTGAAGTGAGTTTATCGAAGTTATTCAATCAGCAGGCAAAACATCCGGGTGTTGTGCAGCAAAACATCCGGGTGTTTTGGGTAACAACATCCGGGTGTTTTACACAACAACATCCGGATGTTATTATACATCACCTACTACATCTAAGCAGCTATACACTGAATACAAGAAAGTTAACCACAAACTCGCATCTATTTTAAACAACTTATTTAAAACCTCGAAATTGCATCGCTATTTTTTCAAGTAAAAAGAGTGAATACGGGGGTATTTTCTGTGGATAGTGCGGGGTTGTACTGAAAACCTTCGGACTGAAAAGATTGAAGTGCTTGGGGCTGTCCTATCCGATTTTTGAGAATGAAACGTGTCATTTCGCCACGCATCATTTTAGTATAAATCACAATGGTGGTGAGCTTGTCGTTTTTCATCACCGAAAACTGTGGTGTAACTATACGAACGTTTTGCTCTACACGTTTCCAGTCGAAAAGCCCTTTCATTTCATCGCTTGCCAAATTGCATAGCGTGCCCCCTGCCCTACGAATGTCGTCAATAAAAGCATCGGTAAGAATGGAACGCCAATAAGCGAAAAGAGTTTCGCCATCGTGTTCAGGCAGTTTCACACCTCCTTCGAGGCGATAGGCACGAATGGCATCGAGCGGACGAAGCAGTCCGTAGCAGAAAGAGGTGAGCCGAAGATGCGACTGCGCATAATCGAAATCGATTTCGGTAAAATCGGCCGGATGCAAACGTTTGAACACAATGCCTGTATAGGCAAGCAGAGCGGCACGCACAGGGGCATCGGGCGAGTGAAAGTGCTGGTAGCGTTTGTAGTTTTCCACCGCTATTTTGGCATTGACGTGTAGCAGCCGTTCCAACTCCTCGATGGAATATTGAGACATCTGGAAGGCTATCTCGTCGGCCTGCTTTTGATAAAGAGGTGTAGTGGTGTGAGATAGAGCATTTTGCTTGGAGCTGACACTCATCGTTTTGGCACAAGATAGAAGTACGAGCATAGTGATGTATTTAGTAAAATGTATATGTGAAACAAAAATAGGCTATATATAGAATGCAGCAAGCAAAAAAAAAGAGTTTTAAGCTACTTTTTAAACCAAAAATAACGTATTACGTATTTTAGGCTTTATCTTTGTGCCACTTAAAAAACTTATACGCAATGAAGAAAGAAAAAATCATATTGACGGGCGACCGCCCCACCGGAAAACTTCACATAGGGCATTTTGTGGGTTCGCTCAAACGCAGAGTAGAGTTGCAAAACTCAGGTGAATTCGACAAGATATTCATTATGATAGCCGACGCTCAAGCGTTGACAGACAATGTGGACAACCCCGAAAAGGTGCGCCAAAACATCATCGAGGTGGCGTTGGATTATTTGGCTTGTGGCATCGACCCCACCAAATCTACCATTTTCATCCAGTCGCAGATAGCAGAGCTTTGCGAATTGTCGTTCTATTATATGAACTTGGTGACAGTGTCGCGCTTGCAACGCAATCCAACTGTAAAAACAGAGATTCAGATGCGCAATTTCGAGAGCAGCATCCCTGTGGGCTTCTTCACCTACCCCATCAGTCAAGCGGCAGACATCACGGCATTCAAAGCCACTACCGTGCCTGTGGGCGAAGACCAAAAACCAATGTTGGAACAAACCAACGAAATTGTGCGTCGTTTCAACCACATCTACGGCGACACATTGGTAGAACCAGAAATTCTGTTACCCGACAACGCTGCTTGCCTACGTTTGCCCGGCACAGACGGCAAAGCGAAAATGAGTAAATCGCTGGGCAACTGCATCTATCTATCGGAGTCGGCAGATGAGCTACAAAAGAAAATCAAGAGTATGTACACCGACCCCGACCACTTGCGCGTGCAAGACCCAGGGAAAATTGAGGGTAACACCGTGTTTACCTACTTAGATGCTTTCTGCCACAACGAGCACTTTGAGCGATACCTAAACGAGTATCCCAACCTCGACGAACTGAAAGCCCACTATCAACGTGGCGGTTTGGGTGATATGAAAGTGAAGAAGTTTTTGGGAGCAATTATGGAAGAGCAACTTGGCCCCATCCGCGAACGTCGCAAAGAGTTTGAAAAAGACATTCCAGCCATCTACGAAATGCTGAAAAAGGGATGCGACACCGCACGCGAAGCAGCAGCCGACACATTGGCCGATGTGCGTCGTGCAATGAAAATCAACTATTTTGAAGATGCCGACCTGATAGCCGAACAAGCAAAACGCTTCCAAATGGGCGAATAAATAATCGCCACTGCGTTTTTATAAAAACACAAAGCCGATTTCTGCAATTGTCAGAAATCGGCTTTGCGCTTTTATATTATAATACGATTCCGTCCATCGTGCCAACCCTGATAAAAGAATTGTTTTCACTCAGGGCTTCGTACATTAATCAAAAAAAGAACTCACTGTCCATAGCGAATGAAATAAAACATAGGTATAATTTATTAGCAGCGCCCAAAACAAAAGCTGAAAAGCAAGTGTTTAACACAAACGTTTGCATAACATTTTGAGAGAGTTAATAAAGATGCACTTAACGTATTAGAAAATAAAATCTTAAACTTGTATTATCGTTTGTTAATATTTAAAAGTCTAATATATATATGTTAATATCATTCAACATCGAATATCGAACCAACTGGGGAGAAGAGGTTCGTATTCTTGGTGACATACCTGAGTTGGGTAATCTCCAAACAAACAAGGCACTCCCACTACATACAATAGATGGAATCCACTGGACTGCCAATGTATCTTTCACACCACAAGAGGGTTTGAAATCTGTCAATTATAGTTATCTCGTCTACCAAAATGGCGAAATGGTGCGTTGCGAATGGGATAGTTTCCAACGCTCTATATGCTTAACTGGCGATAATAAAAAGCAATATACGGTATATGATAGTTGGAAAAACCTACCTGAACAAGCCTATTTTTATAGTTCAGCATTTACCGAAGCACTTTTGGCTCATCACAATAGAGACAATGCGCCTAAAAGCTATAAAAAAGGTATTTTATTCAAGGCTTATGCACCAACCATTGACGACAATCACTATTTAGCCATAAGTGGCAATCAGAAGGTGCTGGGTGATTGGAATCCTGACAAGGCTGTTGCAATGAGCGATATAAACTTTCCTGAATGGCAAATTGAGCTTGATTTCACAAAACTAAACTTTCCGTTGGAGTATAAGTTTGTATTGATAGACAAAAAAACGAAAAGCGTGGTAGCGTGGGAAAACAACCCTAATCGCTATTTGGCATCACCCGAAGTAAAAGCCAATGAAACGCTTATCATCGCCGATCGATATGTTTTCTTTAATCTTCCCAACTGGAAAGGTGCAGGAGTAGCTATTCCTGTATTTTCATTAAAGTCGGAAAAAAGTTTCGGTGTAGGAGATTTTGGTGATTTGAAAAAGATGATTGATTGGGCTAAACAAACAGACCAAAAAGTTGTGCAAATTCTTCCCATCAATGATACAACCATCACACACACGTGGACCGATTCGTATCCCTATAATAGCATTTCCATCTACGCTTTTCATCCAATGTATGCCGATTTAAAAAAAATAGGTATTCTAAAAGATAAAAAACTGATGGCGCAATTTGAGAAACAACAAAAAGAGCTCAATGCGCTGCCAGTGATAGATTATGAAGCTGTTAATAAAACCAAGTGGGATTACTTCAAGTTGATATTTACGCAAGAAGGAGAACAGGTGCTTGCGTCCAAGGAGTACGAACAATTCTTTGAAACAAACAAAGAGTGGTTGGAACCTTATGCCGTGTTTAGCTACCTCCGCGACGCTTACAAAACTCCAAACTTCAGAGAATGGCCTAAGTTTACAGAGTACAATGCACAACAAATTGATAAAATGTGCCAGCCCGAATCGGCTGATTATCCACATATTGCTATTTATTTTTTCATCCAGTATCATCTGCACATACAGCTATTAGAGGCAAGTACGTACGCCCGACAAAACGGAGTTGTATTGAAAGGAGATATTCCTATTGGTATCAGCCGCAACAGCGTGGAGGCTTGGACAGAGCCACATTATTTCAACTTGAACGGACAAGCTGGAGCACCACCCGATGATTTCTCTGCAAACGGACAGAATTGGGGATTTCCTACCTACAATTGGGAAGTAATGGCACAAGATGGATACAGTTGGTGGATGAAACGCTTTCGCAAAATGACTGAGTACTTCGACGCATACCGTATCGACCACATTTTAGGGTTCTTCCGTATTTGGGAGATTCCAATGAATGCCGTACACGGACTGTTAGGCCAATTTGTACCAGCACTTGCAATGAGCCGCGAAGAGATAGAAAGCTTCGGTCTTCCTTTCCGAAATGAGTATCTTGAGCCATATATACACGAATACTTCTTAGGCCAAATGTTTGGTAAACATACCGACTATGTAAAGCAAACATTTATCGAGTCGAACGGCACGTGGGAGAGATACAAAATGCGCCCAGAGTTTGACACACAACGCAAGGTAGAAGCCTTCTTTGAAGGGAAGACCGACGCTGACAGTGTGTGGATACGCGACGGACTTTATGCACTTATTAGTGATGTACTTTTTGTACGCGACCGTCATAATCCAGATATGTATCACCCACGTATCGGTGTTCAGCTCGATTTCATTTATCGCTCGCTCAACGACTGGGAAAAGGCATCGTTCAATCGTTTGTATGACCAATATTACTATCATCGCCACAATGATTTTTGGCAACAACAAGCTATGCAAAAGCTTCCGCAACTTACCCAATCTACTCGTATGCTGGTTTGCGGAGAAGACTTAGGAATGATACCTTCGTGTGTAGAATGGGTTATGAATGATTTACGCATACTCAGCCTCGAAATACAGCGTATGCCCAAAAACCCAGCCTATGAGTTTGGTCATTTGAATGAGTATCCCTATCCTTCAGTTTGCACTTTCTCTACACACGATATGTCGACACTACGTGGATGGTGGGAAGAAGATAGCGAGCAAACTCAGCATTACTACAACAATATGATGGGGCATCAAGGTGCAGCACCCAAGGTTGCCACTCCTGAAATATGCGAAGAGATAATTCAGAATCAGCTATACAGCCAATCTATACTTTGCATCTTAGCATTACAAGATTGGATGGCAATAGATGGAAAATGGAGAAATCCCGACGTAAACGGTGAAAGAATCAATGTACCAGCCAATCCCAAACATTATTGGCGATACAGAATGCACTTGACAATAGAAGAATTGATGAAAGCAGATAGTCTGAACAACAAAATAAAACTTCTCGTAGAGAAAACGGGACGACAAGAATAACACTTTCTAATAAACAATTCGTTAATAACTGATTTTCAAAGTCATAACATATTCTGCTGCAAGAATGTGTTATGACTTTTTTTATTCATAAAAAAAGATTGTAATATTTAGGTTAAATTTAATTCTACATCATCTTTTTTTCATTATCTTTATCGCAATTGATGGAGAATAATGAAAGACGACAAAAATAAACGAATAGATTTTATTGACTTGACGAAAGGTATTTGCATCATCCTTGTTGTTATATCGCATATTGGTGGAGCATTCAGCAGCTTCGATTCAAACCCCATCATAGCTTGTTTCAGAATGCCGCTTTACTTTTTCATATCGGGCATTTTCTTTAAATCGTACGAAGGTTTTTTAGGTTTCTTACTCCGAAAAATAAATAAACTACTCATTCCTTTTCTGTTTTTTTATCTCACAGCCTTTGGTTTGAGATACCTCATTTATTTAATAGCACCTCACTTTTTCAATAACCCTGTACGGCTGAGTGAATTACTCGTCATATTTCACGGACACAATCTCATAGGGTTCAACCCACCCATTTGGTTTTTGATAGCTTTATTCAATTGCTGCATCCTGTTTTATATTGTTCATTACCTGCGAAAGAAACATTTGCTGGTGATGTTTGTGTTGACTACATCTATCGGGATTACGGGTTTCATATTGGGCCAACACGACATAGCCCTCCCACTATATATTGATGTGGCTATGACAGCTCTTCCTTTCTACACCACGGGATTCTGGATTAGGCGATACAATTTCTTTTTGTCTCCGCATCGTTTCGATCGTTATATTCCCGTATTCATTGTTATTGCTCTGGTGGTGATGTATTTTTGCAGCTCGGTTCCTGGTATGCGCACCAACCACTACAACGTTAATATATTCAGATTCTACACCGCTGGATTTGCAGGTATATTTATGATTCTATTATCGTGCAAACTGGTGAAACAACTTCCCGGCATATCTTACTTGGGGCGATACTCGGTTATCACATTGGGAGTACACGGGCCATTACTCTATTTTGAACAACGCTTTTTAGTGTCGCACATCACTGGCGAATGGCTATTGGCCTTCACACTTTTGGTTTGCACATTGCTGGTTTGCGGCATCCTTACGCCGCTATTCTTAAAAATCATTCCGCAAGTTGTAGCACAAAAAGACTTTATCAAAATACGCTCCAACAACTAATCTTATTTTTATCTTTGCAAACAACAGATTCTAAAAACAACTTTGTATGAAGATTAAAAACGGGTATATCACGCTAAACAATATGGTGTTTTATGCACACCACGGCGTGGGCGAGCAAGAACGAACAATTGGAAATGAGTTTTACGTGACATTGAGACTAAAGGTAAATATGGCTATCAATGAAGCTGCATTAACCGATGATGTTTACGACACAGTGAGCTATGCCGATGTGTTTGAAGCGGTGAAAGAAGAGATGGAGCAAGCCTCAAATCTACTTGAAGCAATTGCGTTTCGCATAGCGAAAAGATTATTCAATGAATCGCTATTTATAGAAGAGATAGAGATAAAGCTAATGAAGCGAAACCCACCGATGGGAGCAGACATAGATAGTGCAGGTGTAGAACTGCACTGCATACGATAAAAAAGGCCGCTTTTTGGAGTTAAGTCACAACTACCAAAAAGCGGCTTTCTTTATATGATTGTACACTCTTCTGCACTTCATCAAGACTGTATCACTTGTTTTTTCTTTTTGCGTTTTTTTACCGATTCTACCGCTTCGCTTACCACCGCTTTGTTTGCAAAACGCTGAGTATAGCCTGTATAGTCGGGGTGAGTGCGTTCGTAAGATGGATCTACAAAAAGCGGACTCGATATAATGTGATCGGCAGTAGAGCGATTGCAGCAAAACACGATGTTTTCTACACCCGCAAGACGTGTCAATGCTTTTACATCCGTGTCGTGTGGTTGTAATGTCATCGGGTCGGTAAAGAAGAAGAGGTAATCAATATCACCATCTACAATGCGCGAACCCATTTGTTGGTCGCCTCCCAAAGGCCCCGATTTCAGGTTTGTGAAATCCCATTCCACATCGGGATGCTTCTCTTGTAGAGCTTTTAATATAAGCGAACCCGTGGTGCCTGTACAATAGAATTTATGTCCCATAAGCAGTTCAGAATTCCAAAGTGCCCATTCTATCAAGTCTTTTTTCATTGCGTCGTGGGCTACCAAGCCTATGCGTCTGACAAGTTTTTTTTCCATATCCGTTTATTTATTTAAAGTTCGATAATTGCGAGAAGCGTTTCACTCCTCGTACGTAAAACTGCCACAAGATACTGTTTTTTATCCGTTCGGGAATCACCTGTACGGATGTTTTTTGCAAATTGGCTTCTCTATCCTTTAAATAATCACAACAAATACGTTTGTATTCTTTGCGTGCTTCGCAAATAGCTCGCATATTTTTCAGATCGCCACAAAGCAAGAATCTCAGCATAGCCAGCCTATCCAACCAAGCCCTGACACGCATCACTGGAATTAATTCTTCGGTAGGAAGATTTTTGTAAAGCAGCAACAAATTGTTGCGGAAATTCAGGTAGGTCTTGCGTGGATTTTCTTTGGCAAGTGTTGCTCCACCCACGTGGTAGACCACGCTTTGAGGGATGCAAACGATTTCGCTACCACGAGCACGCAATCGCCAACAAAGGTCAATTTCTTCCATATGCGCAAAAAAGCGACCATCAAGACCACCCACTTTTCTATATTCGCACAGACGTATGAACAAGGCCGCACCCGTAGCCCAAAACACTGGCGCAACGGTGTCGTATTGTCCACAGTCGGTTTCTACCTCGGTCAATATTCTGCCACGACAAAATGGATAGCCATATTTATCAATGTAGCCTCCCGCCGCACCTGCATATTCAAACTTATCTTTTTGATGATAACTACGAATCTTGGGTTGACAAGCAGCCACCTGAGGGTGAGCATCCATATATGTGGTCAAAGGAGCAAGCCACTGGGAAGTGACCTCCACATCGGAGTTTAATAAAACTACATATTCGGCTTCAACTTGAGACAAAGCACGATTGTAGCCTTCGGCAAAGCCATAATTCTGTTCTAAAAGTATCAGTCTGACCGCAGGAAATTGGGCACGAAGCATCTCTACCGACGAATCGGTAGAACCATTGTCTGCCACACACACCTCTACCCCATCAGCTTGACTATGCTGAATGACGGAGGGCAAAAACTGGCGAAGCATATCGCAACCATTCCAATTGAGTATAACCACAGATACTTTTTCCATAATCTCAGATGTTATTATTTTACGCAACAAGTGTTCATAGTCTACTCGCCAACCGTTAACAGTTATCGCGTCATATATACACAGTCCAACCTACCGTGGTAGATAGGCCTTTCTACCGCGCTGGCAAGGCCTATCTACCGTGGTGGCAAGGCCTATCTACCAAACGGGCATTTATCACTCCACAATTTCGGCTTTCAATGCGGTGCGATCGTCGTTGAACCCTATCAGTTTCACCTGTATCAATTGGTTGTCGAGCGAATCATCGTTGTCTATTTCTACTCGAACATAATTGTTTGTGAATCCGTGCATTGGAGTTTCTGCTTTCGATTTTTCCATCAGTGCAACCATTGTTTTCCCGATGTGTTGTTGATAGAAAGCAATCGTTCTCTCATCGGACAGAGCAAGTAGCTGCTGACTACGTTTGTGTTTCTCGTCGGGAGTCACCACGTGCTCTATTTTCAAAGCTTGTGTGCCCGGACGCTCGGAGTAGCTGAAAACGTGCAGCTGCGTGATGTCCAAACTGGAGATAAATGAATATGCGTTGGCAAAAAACTCATCCGTCTCGCCACGTGTGCCCACTATCACATCCACCCCGATGAAAGCATCGGGCATCACCTCTTTTATTTTCTTTATTTTGCCAGCAAATAGTGCAGTGTCGTAGCGGCGGCGCATCAACTGAAGCACATCATCGCTGCCCGATTGCAAAGGAATGTGAAAGTGCGGCATAAAACGTTTCGACTGAGCAACGAACTCTATAATTTCATCGGTCAGCAAATTGGGTTCGATAGAGGATATGCGATAACGCTCAATTCCCTCTACCTCATCGAGTGCCTTTAGTAAATCAAAAAAAGTCTCACCCGTTGTCTTCCCGAAATCTCCCATATTCACTCCAGTCAACACGATTTCTTTTCCCCCTTCGGCAGCGGCTTGACGAGCTTGTTCTACCAACGAAGCAATCGAACCGTTTCGGCTACGGCCACGTGCAAAAGGAATGGTGCAATATGAGCAATAGTAATCGCAACCATCTTGCACTTTCAAAAAGAAACGAGTGCGGTCGCCACGCGAGCACGACGGCACAAACGAACGAATATCTTTGGTAGCAGTGGTGTGCGCCTCGCCCACTTCGTGCTTTTGCAAATCACCCAAATATTGCAGCAAGTCTTTCTTCTGTTCGGCTCCCAACACCACATCCACACCATCTATTTTGGCCACGGCATCGGGTTTTAGTTGCGCATAGCATCCCGTCACCACCACAAAGGCACCTGGATGCTGTTTCACCAAACGATGAATGGCCTGACGACATTTCTTATCAGCCATCTCAGTCACCGAGCAAGTGTTTACCACACAAATATCGGCACGCTCACCCTTTCGAGCCGTGCGCACTCCCGCTTCACGCAGAGTTTTGCCAATGGTGGATGTTTCCGAAAAATTCAACTTGCAGCCTAATGTATAATAAACGGCTGTCTTATCCTGAAAAACAGTAGTATCTATCATAATGAATACAATCTCTTGAAATAGAGCACAAAGTTACATATTTATCGGCAGAGGGATAGAAAACAGCTCTCATAAAAAAGAGACAAACAGAATCAATTCCGCTTATTTAGGTTTGCTACAACAGTTTTAAGAATTTAAGAAGCTTTAGAAAAGAGCATTTGATAGATAAAATTGCGTAAAAAAGAGCGTAGATTAAAAAGTTAATTACTAATTTTGCACATATCACTAAAAAACGTGCAATGATTAAAGAGAATTTTATAAAGCTATACGAAAGTAGTTTTCGTGAAAATTGGGATTTACCTTGCTATACCGATTATGGCGAAGATATAAGTTTCACCTATGGAGAAGTGGCAGAGGAGATAGCTCGCCTGCATCTATTATTCAAACATTGCAGCCTCAGAAGAGGCGACAAAATAGCCATTATCGGCAAAAACAATACCCGCTGGTGCATTGCTTATATGGCCACCATCACATACGGAGCCATAGTAGTGCCAATTCTTCAAGACTTCAACCCCAACGATGTCCATCACATCATCAATCATTCCGAATCGGTGTTTCTATTCACAAGCGACACCATCTGGGACACCCTTGAGGAGGAAAAACTAACCCAGCTGCGCGGTGTGTTTTCGCTCACCGATTTCCGCTGCCTTCACCAACGCGATGGTGAAACAATCCAACGCTTCACCCGCGGACTAAATGATGCAATGTTTGAAGCATACCCCGATGGTTTTACCAAAGAAAACATTGAGTACACCACACTATCCAACGATAAGGTAATGCTGCTCAACTACACTTCGGGAACCACAGGTTTCAGCAAAGGAGTGATGCTGACGGGTAACAACTTGGCAGGCAATGTAACATTTGGCATACGCACCAAGCTATTAGTAAAAGGCGACCGTGTATTATCGTTCCTTCCACTGGCACACGCTTATGGTTGCGCTTTCGATTTTCTTACCGCCACCGCAGTAGGCACACACGTCACCCTATTGGGCAAGATTCCTTCTCCAAAAATCCTATTGAAAGCATTTGAAGAGGTAAAACCAAGCCTCATCATCACCGTCCCATTGGTGATTGAGAAAATTTACAAGAATACCATCCTGCCACTCATCAACAAAAAAGGGATGAAATGGGCACTGAATATCCCTTTGCTCGACAACAAAATATATGGCCAGATACGCAAAAAACTAATAGATGCGTTAGGTGGGCGATTTAAAGAAATCATTATCGGCGGAGCAGCAATGAACCCCGAAGTAGAGGAATTTTTCTACAAAATAAAATTTCCATTCACCATCGGATATGGAATGACCGAATGCGGGCCACTGATAAGCTATGCGCCGTGGAATGAGTTCGTGCCCACATCTTCGGGAAGAGTACTCGACATTATGGAGGCCAGAATCTATAAGGAAAATCCTGAGTCTACATTGGGCGAAATACAAGTAAGAGGCGAAAATGTGATGGTAGGCTATTATAAAAACCCCGAAGCCACCAAAGAGGTGTTTACTGAAGATGGATGGCTACGCACTGGAGACTTAGGCACAATCGATGGAAACAACAACGTTTACATTCGTGGACGTAGCAAAAGTATGATATTAAGCTCAAGTGGGCAGAATATTTTTCCCGAAGAAATAGAGACTAAACTTAACAATTTGCCATTTATTATTGAAAGTTTGGTAATTGAAAGAAACAAAAAGCTTGTTGCACTTGTTTATGCAGATTATGAAGCACTCGATTCACTGGGATTGAATAACGCAGATAGCCTAAAAGCTATTATGGACGAGAATCTAAAAAACTTGAATAACAGTGTGGCTTCGTATGAAAAGGTTAGCCAAATTCAGTTATATCCTACTGAGTTTGAAAAAACACCTAAAAGAAGTATCAAGCGCTATCTATACAATAGTATTGCCGAAGAATAGTATGTTGCATAACATATTGCAAGACAAATAGATAGAACAGCTCAAAAAAAAACATAAAAAAAGTTGGCATTTTTGGAACAATGTATTTCAAAAGTATCTATCTTTGCAACGTTTTAATAAGCAATTGATTGTATTACAGATTTAAAAAGCAAAAAAAAATGAAAAAATTAGTTTATGTATTCGCAGCCGTTGTTATGGCAGGTGCATTTGCATCTTGTGCACAAAGAGCAGCAAACGTAGCAGCTGAAGAAGCAGCTGAAGGTGACGCAGTAAATGTTGAAGTTGTTGAAGCTACTGGTATTGCCGTAGAAGGCGATTCTATCGTTACAGATACTGTTGTTGGCGTTATTGCTACTCCTGCTGAATAATAGAACAAGCTCGAGAAGAATTGAAAGTCTGCTGTGCGAAAGCACTTCAGACTTTTTTTTATGCCCTAATAAAACGTAATGAAACAATGAAAGACAACAAAAAAAGGAGCGTCAATCGACACCCCTTTTATATATTTAGATATAATTATTTCTAATTATTCGGCAACTACCTCGAAAGGAATTTCAACAGAAACTTCTTTGTGCAGTCTTACAGTTGCAGTATATTGACCAACTTCTTTAACAGCATCTTTTACGACAATAGACTTTCTGTCAATATCAAAACCCAACTTAGCCAAAGCTTCAGCGATTTGAATATTGCCAACCGAACCAAAGATAGATCCAGTAGAGCTTACTTTTGTAGCGATAGTCAAAGAAACACCTTCCAACTTAGCAGCCAATGCCTCAGCATCTTTCTTGATTTTCTCAAGCTTGTGAGCACGTTGCTTCAAGTCTTCAGCCAACATTTTTTTTGCAGAAGGAGAAGCAATAATAGCTTTCCCTGTTGGGATTAAGTAATTACGACCATAACCAGACTTTACAGTCACGATATCGTTCTTATAACCCAAGTTTACAATATCTTCTTTCAATATAATTTCCATACTTCTTCCTCCTTCTTATTTCATCATGTCAGTAACATAAGGCAATAAAGCCAAGTGACGAGCTCTCTTCACAGCTTGCGCAATACGACGTTGGAACTTCAAAGAAGTACCAGTAATGCGGCGAGGAAGAATTTTTCCTTGCTCATTCAAGAATTTCTTCAAGAACTCAGGATCTTTGTAGTCGATGTATCTAATACCACTCTTTTTGAAACGGCAGTATTTCTTTTTCTTAACGTCTACTGAGGGCGGAGTCAAATATCTGATTTCTGATTGTTGCTGTGCCATAATTTAGTCCTCCTTTTTGCTTGATTTAACACTTCTTCTCTTAGCAGCATATTCTGCAGCATATTTATCCATTCTGAAAGTCAAGAAACGGATAACACGTTCGTCACGACGGAAGTTAAGTTCTAACTTGTCGATTACAGTAGGCTCAGCCTTAAACTCTACTAACTGATAAAAACCTGTAGATTTCTTTTGAATTGGATAAGCCAATTTCTTCAATCCCCAGTTTTCCTCATTGATAATTTCAG
>CAMTPA010000083.1 GCA_947074275.1 uncultured Bacteroides sp. | reverse complement strand
CTTGGAAATCGGTAACGAGACCGTAAACTTTGAGGTGGGCGACAACCAACTAAACACGCTTGGCAAGGATGCCATACGCACCTATTACTACCAACGCACGGGAATGCCCATTGACGAAGCGTATGCGGGCAAGTGGCATCGCCCTGCGGCACATCCCGACACTGCGGTTTTCATCCACCCCAACGCTGCACATCAGAGTAGAAAAGCGGGCGATATAATTTCATCTCCAGCAGGATGGTATGATGCCGGAGATTACAATAAGTACATCGTGAACTCGGCATACACCATCGGACTGATTCTGACTGGCTACCAACTGATTCCACAATATTACGATACGCTGACGCTCAACATCCCCGAAAGCCACAACACCACACCCGACCTTTTGGACGAGATGCACTACAACTTGAGATGGATGCTGACAATGCAAGATCCACAAGATGGAGGGGTGTATCACAAACTAACTACACCACATTTTGAAGGTTTCATAGCACCCGACAAATGCAAACAGCCACGCTATGTAGTGGCCAAATCGACAGCTGCCACATTGGATTTTGCCGCTAATATGGCACAAGCATCACGCATCTATCAAACACACCAGAACGATTATCCAGATTTTTCGGAGCAAGCATTGAAAGCGGCCTTGCACGCTTACGAGTGGGCAAAGCTACACCCCGAAACCTACTACGACCAAAGCGAGCTGAACCCCAAATATAAACCCGAAATAACAACGGGAGAGTATGGAGATAAGAAGGTGAGAGATGAGTTTTTCTGGGCTGCTTGCGAGCTATATGCAGCTACACGTCACGAACGCTATTTAAAAGATGTAGCAACCTATATGCCGCAACATTTTGCCAAACCAAGTTGGGGAATGGTAGACGCATTGGGCACATTCTGCTTCTTGATAAATGCACTGCAACCAGACAACACACCCGAAGAGCATCGACAGCAGATAGAGCAAATAGCCCAAACACTTCGAACGCAACTATTGAGCTATGCCACCACCGAAATGGCAAAGATAGAAGATAGCAGTTTCGGCACTTCGTTTGGCAATGTCGAAAACGATTTCCAGTGGGGGTGCTTAGCCGACAACTGCATCAACCAGTCTATTTCGGTATTGATAGCTGGCAGACTATGCGATAATGGTGCTTTTGAGGATTACTTGCAAAACGCTTTTCACAATATGGATTATGTTTTGGGAAGAAATGCAACGGGCTATTGCTACGTGACGGGGTTTGGAACTAAAAGCCCAATGAACATACATCACCGTCTTTCGGCGGCAGACGATATAATAGAACCAATACCCGGCTTTTTAGTGGGAGGTCCCAATGCAAAGCAAGAGGACAAGAAGGATGGAGCTCTATACAATTCGAAGTTTGCAGATGAGTCTTACTCGGACACACTGCCTTCGTTTGCATCCAACGAAATAGCGATTAATTGGAACGCATCATTGGTAGTGCTTTCAGGGTTGCTTGATGCGTGGGGGAAGTAAATGGGCAGAATAGTAAACTAAAAGTTAATCATATCCATAATCTTTTGTGTAGCGCCAGCATTGCTTGTGACATAGTGCCCAGCATTATGCCCCACCTCAGATAGGTATTGATTGTCGTTAGTCATTTTATCAAGGAGCGTGCTCAGTTCATCGTAGGTTTTGATGGAGAATCCACCATCGACCTCTATCAACTGAGTGGCCTCCATAAACTTGTGGTATTTAGGGCCGAAAATAACCGGCACACCATAAACAGCGGCCTCCAAAGTATTGTGAATACCTACACCAAAACCACCGCCAATGTAAGCTATTTCGCCATAGCGATAGATGGACGAAAGCAAACCAAAACAGTCGATAATCAGACAGTCGGCATTCGCCACATTCGTTTCATCGGCCTTAGAATAGCGCACATAAGGACGTTCGAGTTTGCTTATGATTTGCACCAAATGGTTCTCGTCAATGACGTGTGGCGCAATGATGAGTTTCATTTCGGGGTGAGCGTTGAAGTATTCCAGGAAAAGTTCTTCGTCTGGCTCCCACGAGCTACCTGCCACCATCACCAGCGAATTGCCTTTAAACTTCTCTACCAATGGCAGTTGCTTGGCTTCACTGCGAATTTGCATCACACGGTCGAAGCGAGTGTCACCCACCACCGACACTTGCGTAATGCCTATTTTAGCCAAAAAGCGTTTGGAAGCTTCATTTTGCACAAACAGATAATCGAAGTCTCTCAGCACATCGCGATAAGTGCCTCCATACCATTTGAAGAAGATTTGATCGCGGCGAAAGATGGAAGAAACACTGTAAACAGGAATATGTCTTTTGTGCAGTGCGTCTAAGTAGTTTTTCCAGAACTCATACTTTATAAAGAAAGCCATACAAGGTTTTGCGATACCCAAGAACTTTTTCACATTGCGCGGTTTGTCGAACGGCAAGTAACACACAATGTCCGCCCCTTTGTAGTTTTTGCGAACCTCATAGCCTGAGGGAGAGAAAAAGGTCAATAGAATCTTATACGAAGGATGCTTCGCACGGATTTCCTCCATCAATGGTCTGCCTTGTTCAAACTCTCCCAATGAGGCCGCATGAAACCAAATGTAATTGGCATTCTTCTCCCTTTGTTGTCGCAATAGTTCGTAAACTACCCAGTGCCCTTTCATCATCTTACGGGGCTTGCGACTGAATGGTGCGGCTAAATGAACTAAAATATCGTAAATCAGTATGGCCAGATTATAAAGCATAGGTCAGCTGGTTTATTTCAGTACCTCTACGGCACGATTTATACGAGCCACCGTTTCTTCTTTTCCTAAAATCCAAGAAATATCAAACATATGAGGCCCTTTGCCCTCGCCTACCAAAGCCAATCTGAAAGCATTCATTATGTTTCCTGTATGATAGCCTTTGTCTGCTATCCAAGCCATTACCACTTTCTCTTGGTTTTCTACACTAAAGTCTTCGATGCTTGCCAACACGTCAGCCAGTTCTGTCATACAACGAGCCGAGTCTTCTTTCCAGCGTTTTTTAGCTGTTTTTTCATCGTAGGTGGTTGGGGCAACAAAAAAGAAGCTACACGCATCCCATAGTTCGCGTATGAAACTTACTCTATCTTTCATCATACCCACCACTATCGCTACTTTCTCGAATGCAGGCTCTATGCCGTGTTCTTTCAAGATAGGCATAAACAGTTCGGCCACCTCTTCGTTGGGTTTTTGCTGAATGTAAGTGTGATTGAACCAAATACCTTTCTTATAATCGAACTTAGCACCCGACTTACTGCAACGGCTTAGATTGAACAATTGTGTCATTTCGCTCAATGACATCACCTCTTGGTCATTGCCCGGATTCCATCCCAGCAAAGCAAGGAAGTTCAACACAGCTTCGGGCAAATAGCCCGCTTCTCTATATCCCGACGAGACTTCACCCGTTTTAGGATCTTTCCATTGCAAAGGAAATACAGGGAAACCCAATCGGTCGCCATCGCGCTTGCTTAGCTTTCCGTTGCCTTCGGGTTTGAGCAACAAAGGCAAATGAGCGAATGCAGGCATTGTGTCTTCCCAGCCAAAAGCACGATACAGCAACACGTGCAATGGTGCAGAAGGCAGCCATTCTTCGCCACGAATCACGTGCGATACCTCCATCAAATGGTCATCTACAATATTTGCCAAATGGTATGTGGGTAATTCGTCAGCCGATTTGTACAGCACTTTGTCATCCAAAATAGAGGAGTTAATGATTACCTCACCACGAATTAAATCGTTCACTACCACGTCTTCGTTTGGTTCTATCTTTATACGCACCACATATTGCTTGCCATCGGCAATAAGTGCATCTACCTCTTCTTTAGAGAGCGACAAAGAGTTGCGCATCGACATACGCACCGAAGCGTCGTATTGGAAGTTTGCTATTTCGGCACGCTTTGCCTCAAGCTCTTCGGGAGTATCGAAAGCGATGTAAGCTTTGCCGTTTTCAAGCAGTTGGTTCACGTATTTCTTATAAATATCTCTACGTTCCGACTGGCGATAGGGACCGTGATTGCCACCAAAGGTCACACCTTCATCAAAGTGAATGCCCAGCCACTTGAAAGAGTCTAATATGTATTCTTCCGCTCCAGGAACAAAGCGGTTTGAGTCGGTATCTTCAATACGAAAAATCAAATCGCCGCCGTGCTGACGAGCAAACAGGTAATTATACAATGCGGTACGCACACCGCCAATGTGCAATGCACCTGTTGGACTGGGTGCAAAGCGAACTCTGACTTTTCTTTCTGCCATAATTTGTTTTTAGTATAGGTAAATCGCAGCAAAATTACACGATTTTTTCCACACTATTGTTTTTTTTTGTACTTTTCGCAAAAAAAGAAAGAAGAGATGAACAATCCGAACAAGAAAAGAAACGTTTCCTATCGAGATTTACTATACAAACTACTGATTTTTGTTGCAACAGTTGCAGTGATTGTTTATTTTCTTCCACGAGAGGGAAAATTCAATTACCAATACGATGTTGACAAACCGTGGAAATATGGCCAACTGATGGCTACCTTCGATTTTCCTATCTACAAAGAAGATGCAACTATCAAACGAGAGCAGGACAGCATCATCCGCTCTTTCTATCCCTATTACAGCCTAAACAAATCGACCGAAAAGGAGGCCATCCAAAAGCTTAAGGCCAACTACAACAATAGGCTTAAACAGCTCTTGCCAAACGTAGATTATCTAAAACACATTGAGCAGATTTTAAATACAGTCTATTCGGTAGGCATCATCGCCAACAGCGACGCATCCGAACTGGAAAAAGACAGTACGCACAACATTCGCATCATCAACGACAAGCTGGCAAATCTACAACCCGTGAGCCAGTTGTTTACCGCAAAAGAGGCCTACGAATATTTGTTGATGACCGACTCCACACGGTTCAACCCACACATATTGCGCAGATGTGGACTGAATGAATACATCATCCCCAACCTGCTGCCCGACACCGTACGCACCCGCACCGCTAAAGAAGAGTTGCTAAACAATTACTCTTGGGCAAAAGGGGTGATTCTTAGCGGACAGAAAATCATAGACAGGGGAGACATTGTAACGCCCGATAAGTATAGCATTTTAGAATCGCTCCGCCGAGAGTCGCTCCAGCGAAGCGAATCGTTCAATCAGAAACAGTTGATTTTAGTGGGACAGATTTTGTTTGTGGCTCTTTTCGTGGCGTTCTTTATGCTCTATTTAGAGTTGTTCCGCAAAAAGTTTTTCAAACACCGTGGCAGCCTGTTACTACTATTTGCAATGATGGTGGTGTATTGTGTAGCCACATCGTTGCTATCGGGCGATAGCCTTGTTGGTATTAATATCCTTCCCTATGCAATGCTACCCATCGTGGTGAGGGTATTTTTAGACTCGCGCACCGCCCTCACCTGCTATATCATCACCATCCTTATCTGCTCCATTACCCTACGCCTACCCCACGAGTTTATACTCACACAGTTGGCAGCAGGACTGGCGGCCATATTCAGCTTAAAAGAGCTATCGCAGCGTTCTCAGCTATTCCGCACAGCGATTATTGTTATACTCACCTACCTACTTGTTTACTTTGCATTCGAGTTGATAACCGAGAATGACCTCACGAAACTAAACGGTCGGATGTATATCTATTTCGTAGCCAATGGCGTGCTACTACTATTCGCCTACCCACTTCTGTTCTTACTCGAAAAAACCTTCGGTTTCACCTCGAACGTGACATTGGTGGAACTTTCAAACATCAACAACGACCTACTTAAAAAGATGGCGGAAACCGTGCCAGGCACTTTTCAACATTCGATGCAAGTGGCAAACTTGGCTTCCGAAGCTGCCAACCGCATCGGAGCAAACAGTCAGTTGGTTCGTACAGGTGCGCTCTATCACGACATTGGTAAAATGGAAAACCCTGCATTCTTCACCGAAAACCAATCGGGCGGAGTAAACCCACACAAAAACTTGAATAATGAGCAAAGCGCACAAGTAGTCATCAACCACGTGAGCGACGGATTGAAGCTTGCCGAAAAGCACAATCTACCTACTGTCATCAAAGACTTCATCAGCACCCACCACGGGCACGGCAAAACAAAATATTTTTATATCTCGTGGAAAAATGAGCATCCAGGCGAAGAACCATCCGAAGAGATGTTTACCTACCCGGGCATAGATCCGTTTTCGAAAGAAACCGCTATATTGATGATGGCAGATGCAGTAGAAGCAGCATCGCGCAGCCTGCCCGAATACACCGAAGAAAGCATCAGCCAATTGGTAGATAAGATTATCGACTCACAAGTAGAGGAAGAAGCTTTCAAGAATTGCCCACTCACTTTCAAAGACATAGCCACCATCAAAGCGGTGTTTAAGGAAAAGCTAAAAACGATTTATCACACACGTATCAGTTATCCAGAATTGAAGAAGTAGAGCGATACAATTGTACCTGTAAGACGAGCCAGATAATCATCTTACAGGTATAATTCCATTTAAACTATCTCTTTTGTCATAGTCAGTTCAACGCTTTTCTGCAAATAGTTTATTTATTGCATCCACCGCATCTTCGCCTCTTAGTAACTTATCTACAATTACACCATCTTGGTCTATAATCCAAATTGAAGGGATGGAGCGTACTCCATACAGCTTGCCTATGGCACTTTCTCTTCCATTAACATCAGATAATTGTAGCCAAGGAATATTAAGTTTTTTAATCCCTTGCAACCAATTATTCCGATTTCTATCCCACGAAATACCCACAACACCAAGTCCTTGATTGTTGTATTTCTCATACAACTCAATTAGCCCAGGTGTTTCTTTGCAACAAGGAGCACACCAACTTGCCCAAAAATCAATTACGGTGAACTTATTTGTTGGCACAATATCCGAAAATTTAATCACTTCACCGTTTATATCAGGCAATTCGAAATCAACAAATGGCTGTCCTATCTCAGTATTTCTGACACCATTTAAAATTTCTTTTTGTTGAATTACAAATGGGTTGGTAGCATATTCACCAGAAATACTATTTACAATTTTTGCTAATTGATCAGATGGAATAAACTTCGTATATTCAAATAACAACAGTAAACCAATGGGAGTATTTATATTTGTATCAATCGCCCTGACAATATAACGGTTGAGACTATCCTGTGACTCTTTTATTGCTGAATGCAAATCATTGACACCAGGCGTGGACAACTTCTGCTTCTCAACCAATTTATGTTGTTGACCAACCAGCCGCGAACGATGATTTATAATTGACTGTAAAGTATCATTTTGCCTTGTTCCCAAAACAGTTCTATTCGAGTTGAAAGAGGTAAATTGAATTTTACCATTTTGCAATAAAAAATATCTCTTTACTGTTTCTACAGTATCTATTTTATATTCAAAATAGGCTATAATTGTCGAATCTTGAACCCCTGTGAATACAAATCTATTATTTACAAGTGGTTGTTTATCTATCAATTCACCATTCTCTCTATCGATAGCCGCTTTTAGATAAACCGTATCTATCAGTTCTGCTTCTTCTATATATCCTATTATCTTATAGTTTCTATGCAAACAGCTATGACAGAAGCAACATAGGAACAATGCAAAACATATATATACATATTTCATAGCATTATTTTTTTCTTTGATAAGGTGATTTTTCATCCCATTCAGGCATTTTATCATCATTGGCAATAAGATAGCCTACTGCATAGTTTAAGTACAAATCATCCATCGTACCCGTAACATCCCAATTTTCATCGTATTCATCCGATGGTTTATGATAGTTTTTAGCATGTGTTGTAGTACTTTGCTTGTAGACATAATCGTTTCCTCCTTTAGCTATAATCGTAGGGATTCCTGCTTTAACAAAACTAAAATGATCTGACCTGTAATACCCCCCAGATGTATTAAAATAGGCATCTACAATATTTCGTCCTTGCGCAGCTGCAGCAGAACAAACAGCCTTGTCCGCATCAGTATATCCTGGTGTATACAAGAACACATTGTAGGTTTTTGGCCGTGGAGCAATACTTTCAAAATTGATATTTACAGCTGTCTTCTCTAATGGAACCAATGGGTTGTCAACATAATATTGAGAGCCTAACAAAACAGCCTCTTCCGCAGTGACCGACAAAAATAGGATAGAACGACGTGGAGGTACTCTTTGCTCAACAAATCTTTTTGCTGTAGTCAGTAACCCTGCGACCCCCGACGCATTATCAATTGCACCATTGTATATGCTATCACCATCTACCGACTCACCAATCCCTAAATGATCCCAATGAGCACTATATACTATAAACTCATCTTTCAAATCAGTTCCAAGCAATATACCAGCAACGTTATATGAATTTCCCTCTTTCACCTCATTTATCAATTTCACACTTGCAAAAGCGTCAAGTTGAATCGATTTGCTTTCTTTCGTATGCGCTTTTTCAAACATCTTATCGTAATTTTCACCAGAAAGCTCCAAAATCTCTTTGGCTTTGCTGCCAGTTATCCAACCTTTAAATTGAACTTGCTCCGTTTTCTGGTTATCAGACAACACCTCTAAGTTGTGTCCTTGCCAAGAGTTCTGAACCACATCCCACCCATAAGATGCAGGTTTAGCATCGTGAACAACCAAAACTCCCAAAGCACCTTGTCGAGCCGCTTCCTCAAATTTATAAATCCACCTTCCATAATAAGTCATTTTTTCACCTTCAAATAAGTTTGAATCGTAGTAGCCTGGGTCATTCACCAAGGCCAACACTATTTTTCCTTTTACATCAATTCCTTCATAATCATTCCAAGCATACTCTGGTGCATTTATTCCAAAGCCCACAAAAACAAACTGTGAGTTATCCACCTCTATCACGTCTTCTGTCTGAGGTGACCAAATAACAAAATCGGTTTGTGCCGCCAACTCACAACTACCATTAGCGGCTTTTATTTGAATCTGATTATTCTCTGTTTTAGTCACTACATCTATTAATGGTACAGCTTGAAAATAGCTGCCATTATTTACTGGAGTTAACCCAAGAGCACTAAACTCATCTGCTATGTAATTGATGGTTTTCACTTCCGATTCCGTCAGCGGTTTTCTACCTCCAAACTCATCTGAGGCCAATTCTTTGATATGATTTCGGAAATATTGTTCATCGGCAGAAATAGGCTTATTTTGCGAATAAGCATTGTGGAGCAACAATATTGCTACAAGGAGTGGCATAATATTTTTTTTCATATTCTATTCGATTAAATTGTTTACTATACGTTCACTTGTTGGAATCGGCCAAATATAACCGCCGTCTGTTGGCTGGTATACTCCATTACGTTTATTAAAAGCTTCGCCCCGGCGATGGATATCAATAGATCTCAAACCTTCGCCTACAAACTCTGCTCTACGCTCATTATAAATCGCTTTTATCAGCTTATCACCTTGCAATTCGTCAATCACCAACAAATCTTTCTCCTCGGGTATAGACCTGTGACGAACATCCTTTAACGCTTGTTTTGCTTTGCCTACCTGATTATCATTATAGTATGCCTCCGCCAAGTTTAACTTCACTTCAGCATATCTAAATATAGGTACCCAATCTAAATAAGTATTTGAATCTTTGAATTTCCTCAATAAGAACTTTGAATCTTTTTCTGTTGTCAAATCAGAAATTCGTGTATCATAAGGCAAAGCATACTCGGGAATTGAGTAATAGCCCAAGACATCATCCAAAATAAAAATATTGCCCGTAGAATAATAGTACGCTAAGGCTGTTTGATCAGTGCCCTTATTGGTATCCGACATAGGAAAGCTAAATATAACTTCTGCATTAATATTATTATCGAACACCTGCGACAAAGAGCCAAGCAAATTATAACCTGCAATAGCTTCACCTTGCAGTATAGCATTTTTCCAATCCTCTTTTTCCAGATACACACGCTGTTTCAATACTCTGGCAGCCGCTTGCGTGGCACGGGTTATGCCTTCGTAGGATTTGTTAGCTTTTGGAAGTGACAGTAGATTATCTTCAGACACATCGCTCAAAATTTGCTCGAAAACGGCTGATACCGTAGAACAAGCTAAATTGTTATCATCTGGGCTATTGACAGCTTTCAATCTCAATGGTATGGATTTAGAATCTGCTCCCAACTTATAAGGCAATGCGTATAACTTATTTAGATAATAAAAACTCAATGCTCTTAAAAATTTAGCTTCCGAAACATATTGATTGTACAAATCCCCCACAACAGCCCTGTTGCTTTCTATATTCTCAAGAAATGTATTCACCTCATTAATAACGTAGTACAGTGAAGACCACGTTTGAGTATTGTCGGTAGTAGATAGTCCAACAGCCATCTCATACACCGAATAACACTCATAAACATTAGAGGACAGGGAAATGATATCTTCGCCACGAATATCTGCGTAAGCAGTTCCTTTATAGGCGATTGTATTTTTTGCACTACCATAGATACCCAATAGATTACTTTTATTTTATTAGAATCCGAGAATATATTCGACTCTGTATTTTCCAACACAGGTGTTTTATCGAGCACATCAGTACAAGAGCTAAATATAGAGAGTGCTAAAACCAATAGACCAATAATATAATTTGATTTCATATCAATTTCATTTTAGTTTAAAATGTTATTTGTGCTCCAAAAGTGAACGTCCGCGCCTGAGGAGCTGTATTGTGATCTGTTCCCCCTGCTAAAGTTGGAGATTGTGTTTGAGAAATAACTTCTGGATCTAATCCTGAATATTTTGTTATCACAAACAGATTTTGTGCTTGCACATAGATTCTTAAAAATGATATGCCCACATTTTTAAGAGCATTCTTTTTTGTAAAGGTGTATCCTAAAGAGAGATTTTTCAGCCTTAAATAATTCCCATTTTCCACCCAATCTGTGATAGGCAACGCACTACCATTTGAATAATTATCACCATAAACAGGTAAGGCATATTTGGCGTTTTTGTTATCTGGTGTCCAAAAGTTGTTTTTATAATCTTCTGAGTTATTCCAAAACCGGACATCGCTCAATGTTGCAGTAGAGCCATTATAGATTTTATTGCCACCTGAGAATTGAAGAAATATAGATAAATCAAAGTTCAAATATTGAAAATTATTAGTCCACCCACCAAACCAAGTTGGCAATGTATTTCCTGCCGTCACTCTTTTCAAGTCACTTTGCAAATAGGGGTCTCCCTCTTCTGTATAAAACTTATTACTTTTCTCATAATACATCAAAACCTTTTCTCCGTTTTTTCCTGTAAATACCCTTCGACCAGTTTCTTGGTCAACACCTTGTGTTTCATAAAGGTAAAGTTGCCCTATCGATTTCCCTACCTTAGTTATATTGGTTGTTTCACCATTGCCAGCCGTCACAAACTCAGTTACACCATCGCTCAAGGAAGTAACTTCATTTTTATTGGTCGAGAAATTAAAGTTTGTGTTCCAAGAGAATTTTTTATTATCAATGATGGTTGAGTTTATAGAAACTTCAATACCCTTATTTATCATAGAGCCTGCATTAGTAATAATATAATCATTGGGAACTCCATTGGATGGAGCAATAGGCACTTCCAATATCAAATCGGATGATTTGCTATGATAATAATCGAAATCTAAATATATTTTATTCCATAGCAAGGTACTAAAACCAACATCCGTTTTTTTACTCGTCTCCCACTTCAGATTATTTGAGTCGCCTATTTGTCCTAATACATAAGTGCCATCTATTCCGTAATAAGAGCTGCTATAATATGATTTAGATGCGTAATCATTAATTCTTGTGTTGCCCACTACTCCCCAACTCGCCTTTATCTTTAGGTCGCTAAACACACTTTTAAGATTATTAAAAAACACCTCTTCCGAGATACGCCAAGCTACTGAAAAGCCACCAAAATTGCCCCATCTGTGTTTTTCGCTGAGAGCCGAATAGCCGTCGCGTCGATAATTTAATGACACAATATAACGAGAATCATAATCGTAGTTTATTCTACCAAAATATGAGAGTAAAGAATTTTCTGATATTTTACCGTCAATGGCTGTTATATTCTTATACGCAGCTTCATATATTTTATAGGAGCCATCGATGAGGTTGCTTCTTGTGCTTCCCCAATGTTTGTATTTATTTTCAGCAATCTCAACTCCAACTAAAAAATTGAAGTTATTATTATCTAAAAACAGTTTGTAATTTGCCGTATTAGTCCAAGTATATTGTGTATTTCTTATCATTACATTTGTAGCTACTCCATTCTGCGAATATCCCTTAACAACAGTAGGTGCATAAAAATCTCTATCCTCCGTTCTTATATAATCGCGCCCGTAATTGGTGCGAATTGAGAAGTTTTTAAATGGAATTATTTCACCATAGAATGTGGCCAACCAACGAAGACTTTCTGTTTTCACTAAGCTACCCGATTGTATTACAGACAAAGGATTGTCTAAAGGAGCTTTTACCGTATTGTTTCCATATCCCAAAGAGCCTTGTTCTTGCGTAGGAGCACCGTCTTCTGCATAGGCAGAAACGTTGGGAGCATTGGCCCAAGCTAAACGCGTAAATGCAGAATATGCCATTATGTTTCCACCACGTGAGCGATCGGCTGTTTCTTGATTGGAATTAGTAATCAACTGGCTGACCCCAAGTTTCAACCAACTGGTTGCATTGACATCAAAGCTAAATGACGCACCCAGTCGATTGTACTTATCACCTTTCAATATGCCATTCTGATCAAGATAATTTGCAGATACATAATACTGTATTTTATCATTACCCCCACCCACATTCACACTATGACTTTGCTGAAATCCACTTTGGAAAACATAATCATCCCAATTTGTGTCAGCCACATTTCCATCTTTATCATACGAAAGATTGAAAGCTTTTGAACCATCAGTAGTTGGCGATGAAAATTGCAAGGAATATTCATCTGTGCCAAATCTATTTTTTACGGCATAGTTCTTTACCGAAACAAAATCTTCGGCATTCAATACTTTGTATTTCTTTACGGGCGAAGCAACCCCAACCCATCCATTGTATGATACTTTCACATTTCGTTTTGCCCCTTTTTTAGTAGTTATCAGCACAACACCATTTGCTGCTCTTGAACCATACAGAGCTGCTGCTGCCGCATCTTTCAAAATACTCATCGACTCTATATCATCTGGATTCAAATCGGACAACAAATTCGTATCTCCCGAATAAGACAGGTTTCCTGACTGAATAGGCACACCGTCAACCACGTAAAGAGGACTTGTGCCCGACGTGATGCTTGATACACCACGAATACGCAGAATAGGGGCAGTTCCAAGATTACCCGATGGAGAAGTGAGTTGCACACCAGAGCTTCTTCCTTGCAACACTTGATCGAGACTGCTAACAGGAGTATCTTTATAGGTCTCATTCGTAACCGTCGAAATAGAAGAAGCCAAATTTTGCCTACTCTGTGTGCCATACCCAACGACAACTACATCGTCCAAAAAATTACTCTTTTCTATCAAACCAACCGATAAATTGTAATTTGGCACTTTACATACAATTTCACGATCTTCATAACCTATAAAGCTTACATTGATTTTGGTTGGAAAATCGACATTAGATAGGCGGAACACACCATCCATATCAGTTATAGCTCCCTTTTGTTTTTTATCAAGATAAACCGAAGCACCAACCAGTGGATCGCCCGTAGATTTATCAAAAACAACCCCTTTAATATCCTCTTGTGAGAAGCCTTTTGAGAAGATACAAAACAAGAGAAACAAACTAATAATTAACCTTTTTGAAAACTCAGCTTTGTCCATTGTATATCCTTTTTTAATTTATGAACTAACCAGATGAAACTTATTCATCCAGACGATTTACTACGACAAAGCTACAATAGTTGGATTTTTCGACCAATATTTAATAAAAATATAGAAAATTACACCACATAGTATTCACAAAAAAGAGATATTCCCCAAAAAACATTTAATAAAGCTGTCAAATAGAATAATATTCTAAACAAGAATTAAACGATAAGTATCGAGTAACTACACGTTTTTAAGCAATGATACCCAAAATAGCTATTTGAACTATTAACTTTGACTAAACAAAAAATTAGTAATTCCATTGTATGCTTTAGCGCACACTCATATACCCGTTTATTAAATGTTTCACAAACCCACGGATGGTGATAAAAACACGAAAAGCCCCTTGAGTTTTAATGCTCAAGGGGCTTCCTCTGA
>CAMTPA010000082.1 GCA_947074275.1 uncultured Bacteroides sp. | reverse complement strand
CTTTCGGTAATCACCGCCACTGGTTGTTTTGCATCCACAGCTATTTGATCATAGGGCATACCTTCTGTAAATCGAAAATCAAACACTTTCCAGAAGTCACCATCAGTCTCAAGAACATCGGCTGTGATTAACGGCTGTCCTGGAATAGTTAGCGGCATTGGCAGTGCTGCTGCGCAATATGTACTCACCGCTTCGGGAGTTTCCAATGATTTGTATAGTGCAGTTGCTGTTTTCAAGCTCATAGGGCCATTACTTGAACTACCAGCTCCCCATTTTTTATCATTAGTAATACTACCAAATTTCACATGAAGGAACCGATCTCTATTCGATTCGGGTGAGAAGGGAGCTACTTTCACTTGATCCATCATCACTACCAGCATGATGAGAAAGATGCTCAAAGCCGTAGCCATAATGGTGATGGCACTAATCAAACGATGCTGTTTGAGTTGTGCCCATGTTTGTATAAAATATTGTTTAATCATTTTTTTCTTAGTTATTTACTGTTAGCATAGTAATTGTTTATGCTTAATCGCATACCTATTTACTTAACCGTTCCATTTACTGTACTTGGCAGCCATCAAAGAAACGGATGGTGCGATCGGTCAATCGGGCTTGTTCTTCGTTGTGAGTCACCATCACGATGGTGCGTCCATCCTCCTTGTTCAGCTTATGCAGCAGTTCCATCACCTCAGCCCCCATCTTCGAGTCCAAGTTACCCGTAGGCTCATCGGCAAGAATAATCTCAGGGTTGCCCACTATGGCACGGGCTATCGCCACACGCTGGCACTGACCGCCCGAAAGCTGCGAAGGCATATGTCGCATACGGTGGCTGAGTCCCACACGCTCCAGCACCTCACGTGCCAACCGTGTACGCTCTTTCGCGCTCATCTTTCGATAGAGCAAAGGAATCTCAACGTTGTCTATCACATTGAGCGAATTGATGAGATGGAACGACTGGAACACAAAACCTAAGTTTTTATTACGAAAAGCGGCTTGCTCTTTGTCCTTCATACTTTCCACATTGGTGCCGTTTATCTCTACAACACCGCTGGTGGGCACATCCAGCATCCCCACAATGTTGAGCAAAGTAGATTTGCCACACCCCGAAGGACCCATCACGCTCATAAATTCACCTTTCTTTATACTAAGGTTTACATTCTCTAAAGCTTGGGTTTCAATCTCGTCGGTACGATAGATTTTGTTTACTTCTGTTAGCTTAATGATTTCCATAACTGTTTTTCATTTATTATTTCACTTTCAATTTTCCTTTATTCTTGAAGTCGCTCATATCGCTCACTACCACTCTGTCTCCTGGTTGCAAGCCTTCAATCACCTCAACATATTCAAAGTTGCTGTCGCCCAGTTGCACTTTGCGTTTCACTAATTCATCGCCGCCATTCATCACAAAGAGTTCGTAGCTTCCCTTGCCCACATAATACGAGCCATTGGATATGCGCATCACATCTTCTTTCACAGCATTCATCACATACACATCGGTTTTCAAGCCCGAACGCAAGCGCTTGTGCGAATCTTCTTCGAGCTGAACGGTAAACGAAATCACACCGTTCTTGCTCAAGGGGGTAACACTGCTCACCGTACCCATCAGTTGCTCTTTGCCAAGACGCACCACCGCACGTCCACCAGCCGCTACTCTATCACCATACGAGTCGGCTATCTCAGCATCTACCTTAAAGTGGCTCAAGTCCGAAACAATAGCGACTTGACTGCCTTGAGGAACTTGCACACCCACCTGCGTATTGATGTAGGTAAGGATGGCTTTGCGAGGCGAACGAATCTGTGCATCATCAAGTGTACGCTTCATCTCGTTCATACTTTTCAGGAAGATGTTGTATTCAAGCTCTTTCACCTTCATATCTGAGGCTTTGATTTTTTGTTCGTTGAGGTATTGTTGGCGAAGCTGTTGAAGTTCCAACTTACCTGTATTGTAGGCCAATTCAGCTTGATGCACCCTGTCGGTAGTGCCCGATCCAAGACTATCCAAATAAAGCTCATTGCGCAATTCC
Source organism: uncultured Bacteroides sp. (assembly GCA_947074275.1). Classification (GTDB taxonomy): domain Bacteria; phylum Bacteroidota; class Bacteroidia; order Bacteroidales; family Bacteroidaceae; genus Bacteroides. The sequence goes on along the minus strand of CAMTPA010000082.1, from coordinate 12,376 downwards.
ACCTGCATCCTATTCAGTTTCATTGCTTCAATTTGAATCTTCATTTCTAAATCGCTCAGATAAGTTTCGTTGTTGATGAGCAATTGTTCCAACTGGTAACGCTTCATTTGTTCCTCGTCCAGTAGCTTGTTGTAGTCGGTTTGTATACTCTGCAAGTCGAGTTTTAAAATAGGAGTTCCTACATCTACGCTATCACCACCCTTGCGATACACTTCCAATATGCGTGAATTGATAGGTGAGTTGATGATTTCCTCGAATGCTGGAGTCACCTTGCCCGACGCACTCACACTCACTTCGATGGTGCCACGGTCTACTTCTGATAGATTGACATCTTTTAGTCGGATGCTGCTTCTCATTATTGATATAAGAAAACAGATGCAGACAATTGCTGTGATACTTATCGCACCGTATTTTATTATCTGTTTGCGACGTTCTTTATTGCGTACTTCTTTGGGTATTTCTCTGTCCATATACGTATGTTTTTAATTATTTTCGTATTACTGACAGAATAGATGCAAGGAGCGTGCCGAAAAGATAAATAGCTAATAATCAACATAAACAGAAAAATAAAGGTGTTCGATAATGAACACCTTGTACGTTTTTATATCTTATGTTGGCAAATACATCCTATCAGGAGCGATACACCATATAAGGCTCTTGAGGAGTGGAATATGCTTTTTTAAATTTGCGCGAAGCATACCAGTATAACACTCCCCCAAAGCGTTTTGCGTGCGAGGGACAAATGGCTATGCAATGAGCGCAAGAAAGACAAAGCGACTTGTCGATGCGACGAGTGTTGGGATCGATAGCCTGCACTGGACACTGGCGGATGCAAAGACCACAACCGTTGCAAGCTGCATTGTTGCGTCGTGGTGTGAATGGAATGTTTTTCGTATTGCGATAAGAGTGATTGCCCCGAATGTGAAACTTTTCTTTTTCAATTGGCATTTCTACACGAAGACTACGTATAGCAAAAGCGGCTGCTTTCTCTAAATCGGAAGCATCGGGGCGGTCGGCTGCAATGTGTGGAAATATAGAATGTTGAGCCACAAAAGCCGCTGCCGACAACACAACAAAGCCATTGCTCTCTACAACGTCTTGAAGTTCGACCAAAGCATCGTCAAAGGCGCGATTTCCATATACACAAAACAGGATAGCAGGTGTACCGTCTCCTTTAATTCGCCTCAAGGTGTCTAAGGCTATTTTCGGAACTCGACCCGAATAGACAGGAACTCCAAAAATAGCCAATTCGGTGGAGGGAATATGAAGTGATTCGATATCCGTAGTGAGCAAATTGTACTTAGTTTGTGGATAATGCGACAAAGCATTGCCCATTGCAGACATTATACGTGTAGTAGTGCCCGTTGCGCTAAAATAGATAAGGTTGAGCTTGTCGAAGTTTATCATTCTAATGTAGTTTTCTATTAATGGTATTTACTGCTCGAAATATTATCTACAAAAATAAACATTCTAACATAATATGCAATAATTTAGGCATAAAAAAAACGAGCAAATTCTTCAGCAGAATCCCTCGTCAACTTGTAAGAAAAGCCCAATTGGCTTTTCTTTTCCTAAAAACTAAATTCCTTAAAAACAATCTTTAATTTTACCTAATACTAAAAAACTTCAATACCTGTGAAACTCGTGTTATCCTTTTCTTTATCTTTTTACCTTCTAAACCTTAAACCTATTGAAGTCTAATTATTAATACCTTAAATTTCTAATTAACTTAAATCTTTTCTTTTACCTTTTAAACTAACAGCAATTTCCCAACTGCTTTGCAAAGGTACAACAATTTTTCGTGTGCGCAAACGAAAGCGTGTTTTATAACATACTTTTGCAGTTGTAATATTCACACTCTTTCATCACAAATAACACAATAGACTAATTATCAAATATATACCAAAACAACATCAGACATTCACTATTTTTCATTTCACATTAATCTCTATTTGACAGTCTATAATTGTGTGAACAGAAAAATTGATAATGCTACAAAAACAAGCCTTATTTTTATTGTAACGAACAGATTATTTTCTCAACTTTAAACTATATCCCAATGCCCAAAGCACTTATATACCAAAAGCAACGAAGCACCGAAACGAAGAAAGGAAGACATACTTGCCCTCCTTTCTTTTCTATTAATATATTCATCTAAATCATCAGCAACAAACAATCGCTATTTGTGTAGTGCGATTTTAATCTCTCAAATGTTCATATTTAGCTTAGTTTCAATTAAGAGAAACTTTTGTTTCACAGGGGAGAAACTTTTGTTTCAGTGCGATGAAACTTTTGTTTCAATGCGATGAAACTAAATCAACTTAGGTTCTTTATCTCGCTAAGCTCTACAAGCTTGTTTACGATGGCGTAGATAGTAAGCCCCGATGCGCTGTGTATCTGAAGCTTTTTGCTTATATTTTTCCGATGCGTGATGACCGTGTGAATAGAGAGAAACAGCTGTTCGGCAATTTCTTTATTCGTCATACCTTTTACCACGCACACCACTATCTCTTTTTCACGCTGGCTTAGCACATCTTCTTCCGTCTCTTCGCCTACTTCGTTTTGCAGATTCTGAAGTTTCACAATCTTATCGTTTATCGTGTCCAGTTCGTCGAAGATAGAAATCACCTCATCGTATTTGGCAAGTAGCGAGCTATCGGTGAAACTGCTGACCAAAGCTACAATATGCAGATTGTGCTCTTTGTGTTGTTCGCGAAATGCCGCAACATCAAAAAAGTGTCCGAAGGTGGGATTTACAATCAGAAGATCGGGCGACTGGGTATGGAAACAATCACTAAGCGAACCCATAGACAGCACCTCGATAGGCTGAACTTTCAAGTGTGGCAAGCGTTTCAATGCCATTGCAAGGCCGTTGCGAATAATCACCGAACTTTCGGCAATCACTACGCCTATCACCTCGTTACTTTTCACCATCTCGCAACCTCCTTTCTAAACTAAGAATGGCTGGCACAAACAAATAATCTTCTACTTTAGAGTGCCATTCAAGTCCCTCCTCACAAGCATAAATATCAGAAAGAGCCACATTGAGCAGATTGACGTTTACTTTTTCGGGGCAATATTTTATCAATATATTCTTCAGTTCTGTAAGTGTCTCGCCTACCTGATCGTGATGTTTAGAGTAGGTTCCTATCTGATAACCACTCGGAAGATCGTCGTGCAATAGCTTTTCAACATATTTAAAAACGGTTTCGTCTTCATACTCCATATGCCGACGCACCTCGCCCATATAGTCATCAAAAAACTTCAAGATGAGAAATGATATATCATCCTCGGAATAATCGATAGCTTCAAGCAATTTGCTGCGGATAGCGGGCAAGCTGAAATCGAGAAAATAAAGGTGAGACTGGCGTAAATAGTCAATCAGTGCTGGTATAGAAAGGTTACCTTCATCATCGCCAATATGCACAAACCCTTCAGTCATGAAATTGACTATGGTAAGAAAAGTGTGGCAATCCACACCGTTCGATTCACATACCTCGCGCACCGTTTTTTCGCCTACTCCCAACGATAGCCCAAAGCGGCTCATTACTTGCAACAACGAGTAGTTGTCGGCAATCAAATCACTCATTTTATCGGTAGGAGTGTATTTTTGTAAATTGTCCATCGTATGTAGTTTCTATTATAATAATGTATATTAAGCGTGGGTTGCTTTTATCGTTTGCTATGATACGACACTAAAAACCAACTACTTACTCAAAGATATGAAACTTTGGGCAAACATTGCAATATACACCACAAAATAAGAAAGAATATCGTAGGCTGGCAATACCCACTAATAGGTATTTTGATTGTTGTATAAAACAAAAATTCCTTGCCACTTAAGCAGCAAGGAACTGTTGTTTATCCACGGTTATCATCCATACTATCTTCGCTGGGATTCAACTCATCCAATGCCTCTTTTACATCTTTTGCATTGGCAGGCTCAGTGGTAGCGATAGGTTCTACGGGATATTTTTCTTTTTCTTTGTCCGATTCGCAGCCGGAACATTTTTTTGTTTCACTCATAGCTATCTAATTTATTTAATCGTTACTTTTTAAATTAACAATAAAACATTTAAAAAGATTGATGAGCCAGCAAATAAAAATGCCGATTAGATTAAAAGTGATAATCTAATCGGCATTCTATATTATTTTATTTATGCTACCTTGGTCAATATACCAAAGAGGATATTAGCTGAATGGATAGTATCAGAAATACCATTGCAATCGGATATACCGTGGCATAGGCTACACTTGGTATGTTGCTGTCTACCATTGTGTCGGCAGCCGCAAGTCCAGGAGTACTTGTCATCCCCCCTGTGATTGTACCAATTAAATCGAGAAGAGACACCTTGAACACCAGCCTTCCTACCAGCACAGCCACCATCATCGGCACCACAGTAATGGCAATGCCTACCCCAAAAAGCAAAAGACCGCTTTCTTGGAATGTAGCTACCAGATTTTTACCGGCAGATGTTCCTACTTCGGCAAGGAATAACAACAGCCCCAATTGGCGAAGAAGTTGGTTGGCGGGACCAGACATTGTCCAGATAACAGGTCCTGTTTTGCCCACTGCACTTAACATCAACGCCATCATCAGCACACCACCTGTCAACCCAGGCGAGAACGACATACCATCCGAGAATGAGATATTGAGTTTACCAAACAACACCCCCAACACGATACCCATCGCAATGGGAAAGAAGTCAGTATCTGATATTTTCTTGGCATTGTTGCCCAACAGACGCGCAAGTCCTTTGATACCTTCGCGCTCACCAATCACCATTAGTTTATCACCAAACTTCAATGCCAAATCGGGCGATGGAGAAAGGTCAATACCGCTTCGGCGAACTCGTGTGACGGTACAGTTGAAGTTACGTTGAAAATTCAAATCACCCAATTGCTTGTTGATAATCTCCTTCTTAGTGATGAGCAACGATTCTATTTCTTGTGTTTTATCAAGTGGAAGCTCACCGTCTTCGCGTGGGCCAATGAGCACTGCTACTTGTTTCAGAGCTTCTCCACTTCCCACAGCCTGAATATAGTCTCCCTCGTGCAAAACGGTTTGAGAGGTGGGTATAGCAGTTTTATCGCCGTGCTTCACACGCGAAACTACTGCTCCAGTCATTGCACGTAAATTGATTTCTGCCAAGCTTTTACCAAAAAACACGGCATTGCTCACCTTAAAAATAGTAGAAGTCAATTCGGGGTATTTGCTTCGACGTTCTTTTTCGAGTTTACGAGCCTCCTTTTCCAAATCCACTCGCATTATCTTGGGCAACAACTTCACAAACAGAATCACACCAATCACACCAAATGGATAAGCGATACCGTAGGCGATAGATGCAAGCGGAGAGTTGGTGCTATCGATAGCTACCGCCAAACCGGGAGTACTTGTCAAGGCTCCAGCTATCAACCCAACAAGACTTGGCGTATCTATATTGAATAAAAACTTTAACCCCAATGCAGTAAATGATGCAGAGGCGATGATGAGCATCGTGATAAGAATCAGGGTTTTTCCTTTGCTTCGGAAAGAGTCAAAAAAACCAGGACCCGCCTGAATACCAATGGTAAAGATAAATAGAACTAAGCCGAAATTGCCCAACTCTTTGGGAATAATTACGCCAAAATGTCCAAATAGTAGTGCGATAAAGATGACGGCTGAAACGTCGAGTGACAATCCTTTGATTTTAATTCTTCCCAACATAAAGCCCAAAGCCACTATCAGGAACAACGAAAAATAGGACGAATTTAGTAGATCCGTAAACATATTATTTGTGGGTTTATTAGTTTCGGGGTGCAAAGGTATGAAAAATCCACTATATAGGCTTACCTGAGTTAAATAAAAAAAAACAAGTCACCGAAACAATCTTACTGTTTGGATTGTTTCGATGACTTTTCCCTTTAAACACCTTTAAACAAAATGAAATATGCCCCTTTTTATTACTAACAACTAACTAACCCTTTATTAGAGGCATATTCAAAAGATTTACAATCTTTTGTCTGCGCTTATCATTATACATCGCGCACCACTGTAGAGCGGCAGACATAAGAATTTTCTTGTAAATATCTTATTTACGAGCTTCGGCGATGTATCCCAACGCTTCGGCACATTTATCTGTTACATAAGCCCAATCTTCGGCAGCTACTTTGTCGTTAGGGAACAATTTAGAACCCATACCAACACAGAATACGCCTGCTTTAATCCAAGCTGTCAGGTTTTCTTTTGTAGGTTCTACCCCACCAGTCACCATTAATTTCGACCAAGGCATTGGAGCCATCATTCCTTTGATAAGATTTGCACCATACACATCGCCAGGAAACACTTTGCACAAGTCGCATCCTACTTCTTGAGCAAAACCAACCTCTGATACAGAGCCACAACCTGGAGTGTAAGCTACCAAGCGACGGTTGCAGATTTTAGCGATTTCGGGATTGAACAATGGGCCAACAATGAAGTTTGCGCCCAACTGAAGGTATAGAGCCGCAGTAGCAGGATCGACAATAGAACCAATACCCATCGCCATTTCTGGACATTCTTTTGCTGCGAACTTCACGATTTCACCAAAAACCTCGTGAGCAAAATCGCCACGGTTTGTGAATTCAAATGCGCGAACACCTCCGTCATAACAAGCCTTTACTACTTTCTTAGCAATTTCTGCATCTTTGTGGTAGAACACAGGGACCATACCAGTTGAACCAATTTTGTTCAACACAGTTATTTTATCAAATTTCGCCATTTCTATTTTACTTTTACTAATAATCTTATCGTTGAACACGACCACTTGCATCGCCACCAGCCAATGCTTCAACTTCTTCGATAGAAACAAGATTGAAGTCACCGTTGATAGTGTGTTTCAACGCAGAGGCTGCTACTGCAAATTCTAAAGCTTCACCTTGATTTGGCTTAGTCATCAAACCGTGGATTACACCACCCGAGAATGAATCGCCACCACCTACACGGTCTACGATAGGATCAATATCGTAACGTTTTGAAGTATAGAACTCTTTGCCATCGTAAATCATCGCTTTCCAGCCATTGTGAGTAGCCGAGAACGATTCGCGCAAAGTAGAAATAACATATTTAAAGTCGAACTCTTTCAACATTTGTTCGAAGATGCCTTTGTAGCCTTCAGCATCTGTATGACCCGCTTCAACGTCAGCGTCGGGTTTGAAACCAAGACAAAGTTCTGCATCTTCTTCGTTGCCGATACATACGTCAACATATTGCATCAAAGGCTTCATAATAGATTGAGCCTTTTCTTTAGTCCAAAGCTTCTTACGGAAGTTCAAGTCTACCGACACTGTCACACCGTGACGTTTTGCCGCTTCACAAGCCAAGCGAGTCAACTCAGCCGATTTGTCGGAGATAGCAGGTGTGATGCCCGACCAGTGAAACCAATCAGCACCTTTCATAATAGCGTCGAAATCGAAATCTGAAGCATCAGCTTCGGCGATAGAAGAGTGAGCACGGTCGTAAATCACCTTGCTGGGACGCATAGAAGCACCTGTTTCAAGATAGTAGATACCCACGCGATCGCCACCACGAGCAATAAAGTCTGTATTTACACCATATTTACGCAAAGCGTTTACAGCCGATTGGCCGATTTCGTGCTTTGGCAATTTTGATACAAAGTAAGCCTCGTGACCATAATTGGCACAGCTCACAGCTACATTGGCTTCACCACCACCATATACTACATCAAATGAATCTGATTGAACGAAACGAGTGTTTCCCGGAGTTGATAATCTAAGCATGATTTCGCCTAACGTAACGACTTTCTTTCCCATAAATCTATTTTTAATATTATAAGTTATTAATATTGTTAAGTTACAATTTATCATTTATAAACACAAAACACATACAAACCTCTGAACTTCTGCATTATAACATTCATTCATGTTTTTTATTAATAAGGCTTAGAGTGCTTTCGTGTACGGGCACAAAGATACAATAATTTTCGTAATTACAAAAATTGTTATATATTTGTATCGAAAATATTAAGATTATTATTGTGTTCGAGCACACAAACCGCTATACAGAGGTTTCTCGACGGATATAACCGAAATAGAATGAAAAAATAATAGTGCGCAACAAGCCCGAAAAGCAGTCAGAAACAGTTTTAAAAGCCCTAACGAACTATTAAATATTGACCCGCAAACTGTTAATGTTTGATGTGATAACTGTTCACACTCAATCGGACAAATATAAACAGTTGAGAAACGGGCTATTTTGGGTGTAGCCAAACAAGAAGAAAACAAGAAATCGTATTTATATATAAGATGAATAAACTACCCGAAAGAATCAGAATTAAAGACATCGCACGATTGGCAGATGTGTCGGTAGGAACAGTAGACCGTGTGCTTCACGGACGCAGCGGTGTTTCCGAATCGAGCCGCAAAAGAGTGGAAGAGATTTTGAAGCAATTGGACTATCAGCCCAATATGTATGCCAGTGCATTGGCTTCAAACAAGAAGTACATTTTTGCCTGCTTGCTGCCCACCCACTTGGAAGGCGAATATTGGACAGCTGTAGAAAAAGGAATAAATGAGGCATTGCGCACATACTCCGATTTCAACATCTCGATAAAAACCACCTATTACGACCCCTACGACTACCAATCGTTTGTGAGCAATGGTATGGCGATAATTGAGCAAAAGCCCGATGGTATGATTGTGGCTCCTACAGTATACGAATACACCAAGCAGCTTGTTGATGAGCTTTCACAAAACAATATACCTTATATATATATAGACTCTTGCATCAAAGACTTGCCTCCGTTGGCTTTTTATGGCCAAAACTCACATCAGAGCGGTTATTTTGCAGCACGTATGCTGATGCTATTGGCACAAAACGAAAAAGAGATAGTTATCTTCCGCAAGATACACGATGGAATTGTGGGATCGAACCAGCAGGAAAACCGTGAGAAAGGTTTCCGACAATATATGCAGGAGCATCACCCCGACTGCGTGATTCGCGCACTCGACCTACGTGCCGAAAGCAATGATGAAGACACACTTATGCTGAACGAGTTTTTTCAAAATAACCCCAAAATAAACAGTGGTATCACATTCAACTCGAAGGCCTATATTATGGGACAATACCTGCAAGATAGCCAAAAAACAAACTTCAACCTAATAGGTTACGACTTGCTGGAACCCAATGTGAAATGCCTGCGTGAAGGAAGCATAAATTTCCTCATCGCTCAGCAACCCGAACTGCAAGGATATGACGGCATCAAAGCTCTTTGCGACCATCTTATCTTTAAAAAAGAGGTGAACTGCACCAACTATATGCCTATCGACTTACTGTCGGTAGAAACAATCGATTATTATAGCAATAAGTAAATAGAATTATGGAAACTAAGTATTTAAAAATCAACCCAGCAGACAACGTGGCGGTAGCTATCGTAGACCTACCTGCTGGTGAACAAATTGTTGTAGACAACATCAGCATCGCACTCAATCAGGCAATTCCTGCGGGACACAAATTTGCCTTGGTAGACTTTGCCGAAGGTGAAGATGTTATCAAATATGGATACCCCATCGGTCATACCATCGCCGCTGCCAAGCAAGGCGACTTGATCAATGAAGAAAATATCAAAACCAATCTGGCTGGTTTGCTGGATTATACCTACAACCCCGTAGACGTGAAATTGGATATTCCAGCAAAAGACCTTACATTCAAAGGCTACCGTCGTGCAAATGGTGAAGTAGGTATCCGCAACGAAGTGTGGATAATCCCTACCGTAGGTTGCGTAAACGGTATCGCTGGTCAGCTTGCCGATGCGCTCCGCCGCGAAACCAATAGTGAAGGTATAGATGCTATTGTGGCCTATCCTCACAACTACGGTTGCTCTCAGCTTGGCGACGACCACGAGAACACAAAAAAAATCCTTCGCGATATGGTGCTCCACCCCAATGCCGGCGCAGTGCTTGTTGTGGGATTGGGCTGCGAAAACAACCAACCAGACGTGTTTGAAGAGTTTATTGGCGAATACGACAAAAGCCGTGTGAAATTTATGGTGACTCAAAAGGTAGGCGATGAGTTTGAAGAAGGTATGGCTATTCTTCGCGACCTTTATGCGGTAGCTTCAAAAGATGAGCGCACCGATGTGCCATTGGCAGAATTGCGTGTAGGATTGAAATGTGGCGGATCGGACGGATTTTCGGGCATCACCGCCAATCCTTTGTTGGGTGTATTCTCAGACTTCTTGATAGCACAAGGCGGAACAAGCGTATTGACCGAAGTGCCCGAAATGTTTGGCGCGGAAACAATCTTGATGAACCGTTGCCGCAATGAACAATTATTCGACCAAACCGTAAGCCTAATCAACGATTTCAAAGAATATTTTCTTTCGCACGGCGAGCCTGTGGGCGAAAATCCATCGCCAGGAAACAAAGCAGGTGGTATCTCTACGCTCGAAGACAAGGCATTGGGATGCACACAAAAATGTGGCAAGAGTCTTGTAGAAGGAGTGTTGGCTTATGGCGACCGCCTTCAAGTAAAAGGGCTCAACTTGCTTTCGGCACCTGGAAACGACTTAGTAGCTGCTACGGCTTTGGCTTCGTGTGGTTGCCACATCGTGCTGTTTACTACCGGACGCGGCACTCCATTTGGAACATTTGTTCCTACAATGAAGATTTCTACAAACTCTACTTTGGCGAAAAACAAACCTGGATGGATTGACTTCAACGCCGGTGTAATCGTAGAAAATCAATCGATGGAACAAACTTGCGAAAACTTTATCGACTATATGATAAAAGTAGCAAGCGGCGAATTGGTGAACAACGAAAAGAAAGGTTACCGCGAAATCGCAATCTTCAAAACAGGCGTTACACTGTAATTGAGCTAAAAACCTCATCATATCGAAGCCGATTTCCTTAAAAATGAAAGGAAGTCGGCTTTCTTTTTGTCCGCAATCCTTTTTATCTTTGCACAATGAATCAGATATACAACCCCAAACCGATGAAAGGCGCATTGGCTTTGAGTCCGCTTTTCGTCTTTCTTTGCCTATATTTAGTCACTTCCATCGTAGTGAACGACTTCTATAAAGTACCTATCACCGTGGCATTCTTAGTGTCATCGTGTTATGCCATCTTCATCACCAAAGGCATCACACTCGACCAGCGTATTTATCAATTCTCGATGGGAGCATCCAACAAAAACATCTTGTTGATGATTTGGATATTCATTCTTGCAGGTGCATTTGCACGAGCCGCCAAAGAGATGGGTTCGATTGACGCAACTGTAAACTTAACACTACACATCCTACCCGACAACTTATTGCTCGCAGGTATCTTTCTTGCAGCTTGTTTTATATCGCTATCCATCGGCACAAGCGTAGGCACCATCGTTGCACTTACACCCGTAGCAGTGGGCCTTGCCGAGAAAACAGGCATAGCCCTACCCTTTATGGTGGCAGTAGTAGTAGGCGGATCGCTTTTCGGAGACAACCTATCGTTTATATCGGATACAACCATCGCTGCCACCAAAACACAGGGCTGCGATATGAAAGATAAATTTCGAGTAAATTCTCAGATTGTGGTACCAGCCGCTATCATAGTGCTTATCATATACATTTGGCAGGGAATGGACATAAAAGAAGCAACCCACATCTCCGATATTGAATGGGTAAAGGTGATGCCCTACTTGGTGGTGCTTGGCACTGCTATTGCAGGAATAAATGTGTTCATTGTGCTGACGTTGGGTATTGTAGTCACTGCCATCATCGGTGTATGCACAGGGAGTTTCGACTTATTTGGTTGTTTTGCAGCAATGGGAGACGGCATTATTGGTATGGGCGAACTGATTATTATAACGCTGCTGGCTGGCGGCATGTTGGAGCTAATTCGCTACAACGGAGGTATTCAGTACATCATCAATCTGCTCACACGCAAAGTAAACGGTAAGCGTGGTGGCGAACTTAGTGTGGCAGCTCTGGTAAGCATCGCCAATGTATGTACCGCCAACAATACCATCGCCATACTCACCACAGGCCCTATCGCAAAAGACATAGCTACCCGTTTTAAACTTGACCCACGCAAAACGGCAAGCATACTCGATACATTCTCTTGCTTCATTCAAGGTATCATACCCTATGGCGCACAATTATTAATGGCAGCAGGATTGGCAGGCATATCACCCATCAGTATTGTAGGAAACTTATACTACCCCTTCACGATGGGCACACTTGCTTTATTGGCAATTCTATTTAGGTATCCACGCAAATATTCATAGATAGCCCAAAAGATTAATGTAAAGTCTTTCCTTTTCGGACTTACAAGAGTTAAATGCTTAACCTTCATATTTGTCGAGTGAAAGAATAAGATCGGAAGAGCGTCGTGTAGGGAAAGAGTGTTAAGATTAGTGTAG
>CAMTPA010000081.1 GCA_947074275.1 uncultured Bacteroides sp. | reverse complement strand
TACGAGGTGGAATCTCGTGACTGGAGTTCAGACGTGTGCTCTTCCGATCTTACCAGTGATGTAGCGGTCTTTTTCTGTAATCTCACCATCACCATCGCGATCTACAAATACATTTTGCAATGCATTTCCATTTTCATCATAAGCTTGTTGATACAAGAAATAAGTAAATGGAGTATAACCTACGCGGTAAAGAGATGTTTTGCCACCAGTACCACCCATACCTGCACCTACTTGCACACCGATATAGTCGTCAGAAGGAATATTTGTCAGCTTAGTAATTTTTGTTTTTTGCCAAGTTCCGTTGAAATTGATTGTCCAACGCCAATCTTTATTTTCGATAGGAACAAAGTTCACATTCAACTCAATACCTTTATTTTCCATATTACCTACGTTCGAGATAACTGTATTTGAGAAGTTAGAACCCATAGGTGTAGTCACATCGTTCAATAAGTCGTAAGTTTTGCGCAAGTAAGCATCTACCGAACCGTTGATACGATTGTTCAAGAAGCCAAAATCAAGACCCACGTTGTATGTTTCAGTAGTTTCCCATTTGATGTTGGGGTTGTAAGCGTTTGGCGCAAGTGTTGTAATCCAGCCACCATTCCAAGGAATTTGAGTAACCAAAGCCGAAGATTCTGTATATTTAGCTTGGTAAGCATAGCAACGATCCATACCTATATCTTGCTGACCGGTTCTACCCCAACCAAAGCGAAGCTTCAATGCCGATACTGCTTTTGAGTCAATCAAGAAGCTTTCTTGTCCGATGTTCCACGCCAAAGCAACTGATGGGAACAAACCCCAACGGTTTTTCTTTGCAAAACGAGAAGAAGCATCATCGCGAAGTGAGAAAGTGAACAAATATCTTGAATCGTAAGAGTAGTTTAAGCGGCCGAAGAAAGAAATCAAATAATACTCTTTTGCATCTTGTGGAGCTTCTTTATACACTTCGTCACGATTGCTGTTGAAATATTGAGTTTGATTGTATTTCACATAGTTGTGTTGCCAAGAGTAACCAGCCATCACATCAATGCGATTTTTAGCGATTTCTTTGTTATAGTTTGCATAAAACTCCAACAAAGTATTCGCATTGTAGTTTTTGTAATCGTTCAAATAGTCTTCTGAGCCATTCTTCTTAGAAGTAAATGAACCTATTTGTGCATATGTTTTCCCTTTAGTTTCCGCAATATCATAACCTAAGTTCAAGTTCAAACGCAAATCTTCAAAGCCGTGAATTTTATAATCCACTTGCAAGTTACCTATTGAACGTAAAGTGTGATTTTGATTGTGATTATCGTATAGCTGCGACAAAGGGTTCATACTAGCGTTACCATTGGCTGAGCCATCGGCTGCAAGCCAGTTCCAATAACCATTGCAATTATTATTATCGATATTTCCATTTGCATCGGTAAAGTAAGGAGACTGAGTAGGGTCGAATGATATAGCATTGCCCACCGCACCCGAGTTTGCATAATTTGTCTTGTTGTAGATACCTTTCAAGTTTACATTAAACGAAAGATGTTCTTTCAAGAATTTAGGTGCCAAGCTGATACCTACGTTTGCGCGTTGGTTGTCACCCACTTTCAAAGTTGCTTGATCGTAGTTGTAACCCACACTTACGCGATAAGGGAAAACACCTTTCGCATTACCGTAAATACTCACGTTTTGGTCGGTAGAGAAAGCTGTGCGATAGATTAAATCTTGCCAATCAGTATTGGCAGTACCAATCAATGATTGGATAGTTTTTCCACGATAAGACTCTGTGCCGTATTGTTCAGTTACATAATCACGGAATTGGTCACCCGTCATCACATCTGTCTTAGTAGTGTTTTGTTTCAAGCTGTAGCTTGAGTTATAAGTCACTTGAGGTTTTTGTCCTGTACCTTTTTTAGTAGTGATAATGATTACACCATTAGAAGCGCGCGAACCGTAGATAGCTGTTGCAGAAGCATCTTTCAACACCGTGTACGATTCAATATCATTGGGGTTTACAGAGGCTAATGGATTACCCATTCCAGCACCACCCTCACCAGTCACAGGCACACCGTCAATCACAATCAACGGATCATTTGACGCATACAAAGAAGCTGCACCACGAATACGAATAGTTGCCGATTCGCCAGGAGCACCCGAAGCGGGAGTCACCAACAACCCAGGAACTTTACCTTGAAGCATTTGTTCGGGAGAAGTGATAGCACCACGATTCAATTCATCAGCTTTGATAGCAGACACCGAACCCGTCATATCGTTCTTCTTCACCGTACCGTAACCAATTACAACAACAGCGTCAAGAACTTCCGAATCATCCTCCAACACTACCATAACATTGGGTGCGGCGGTAACTTCGGCAGTTTTATAACCAATAAATGAAACTTGAATAATAGCCCCTTGTGGAACTGTCAAAGTGAAATTGCCATCTAAATCGACAATTGTACCATTTTCAGGATTTGCCTTTTGTATGACGTTTGCACCCATCATTGGTTCACCAGCGGCATCTTTAACGTGCCCTCTTACGGTAACCTGTTGCGCATAAACGCCAATAGACATGAATAACCCTAATAATAGGGGAAGAATCATCCGATAGATTCTAAGATTAACTTGCTTCATGCATTAAAAAATTAAAGTTAACTAATCAGATTAATAATATATATCGTGTTGATAGATACAAGCTCTATCATTGTATTTTCCAGTAGTTTATGCAACTTCATTTCGTGAAGTGTTTTTGCATGGCTGTACAAAAATAAGTCTCACCGCTTATATTAATATAACAAATGATATAAAATGTACATTAATCGCTATGCAAACGTTTGCAAATTGTGTCTTCCATTTGTTAAATAGCCCACATCCACTTTCGTTGTGATATGCAATGCAGGCTATTTTAATCTAAAAAGAATCGTGCGTACTACTTGTTTGTGTTTACGAAACTTATTGAACAGAAGTAGCTGAAAGTTGTAATGTAGCAGCACGCAACCCCGATGCCTTAGCCTCAACGATTATTTCACCTTGCTGGTTGGCACTTTGCACAATGGTGGTGAGTTGTCCATTGAAAACCTTCATT
Source organism: uncultured Bacteroides sp. (assembly GCA_947074275.1). GTDB lineage: Bacteria > Bacteroidota > Bacteroidia > Bacteroidales > Bacteroidaceae > Bacteroides. The sequence goes on along the minus strand of CAMTPA010000081.1, from coordinate 11,398 downwards.
TGTGGCTCGTGAAATAGTTCCAATGAAGTAGGGTCACCATTAGCAGAAGCACGATACGCACCTGCACCTTTCACTTTAAACGACACTTGTCGCTGATCGTGAGGACACAAGTTTCCATCTTTATCCACCACTTTTACAGTGATGTAAGCCAAATCTTTTCCATCAGCATCCAAAATTGTGCGATCGGGAACTAACTCCAAGCGATGTGGTTTGCCAGCGGTACGAACTACCTTCTCTTCTGCTGCACTTCCTTTGTCATCGTAGGCTACAACTTTTAGTTCACCAGGTTGGTAATCTACACCCATCCACATCAGTCTATATCTACGCTGCAAAGCCAAACTATCTTTATCAGCAATTGCCTCACTCTCTGTTCGTGTCAATTTACGTTGTCTGCCATAGCTTTTTCCATTTACAAAAAGTTCCGCCTCGGGGTAGTTGGTGTAAACAAAGACAGGAGTATTCTCGCCTTCTCTTCCCTCCCAATTCCAATGTGGAAGTACGTGAAGCGTATTCTCATTTTTATTCCACAAGCTACGATATAGGTAATAGCGGTCTTTAGGAAGCGAAGCCAAGTCGATAATGCCAAACAATGAACTATGGCTGGGCCAAGCATCGGTATCGTAGGGAGAAGGCTCGCCTAAATAGTCGAAACCAGTCCACACAAACTGCCCCATCGTCCATTCGTTGTCGTCTGCTAAAGCAAAATCTTCATCGGGCACGTTCGACCACGAGCAATACTCCAAATCGTAAGATGACGATTGGTGATCATCGTACATAGCATCGGCACGTTTCTCTACGGGAAACTTATAAATGCCACGCGAGCTGACCGTAGAAGAGGTCTCAGAACCCAATACAATATTTTGTGGCAACTGTTCGTAGGCCTCGTGGTAACGATGTGCGCGATAATTAAAGCCTGGAACATCAAGCATTGCTGCAAAACCGTTGGACAGCACACAGCTCACCTGATCCATCCCACAAGTTACTGGGCGTGTAGGGTCTTCGCGATGACAAATCTCTTGTAAAAAAGAAGCCACTTTGTAACCATCGTCACTGCATTGCGTTGGAACCTCGTTGCCCACACTCCACATCACCACACTGGGGTTGTTACGATACTGATGAAGCATATTTATCATATCCCTCTCTGCCCACTCATTAAAATAGCGATGATAGCCATTTTCACATTTAGCTATTTCCCACTCATCAAATGGTTCGAGCATCATCATAAAACCCATTTCATCGCACAAGGCTACCAATTCGGGAGCAGGCATATTGTGAGCCGTACGCACGGCATCACACCCCATATCTTTGAGCAAGGTAAGCTGGCGGCGCAATGCGGCTTCATTGATAGCAGCCCCAAGTGGCCCTAAGTCGTGATGATTGCAAACACCTTGAAATTTACGCAGTTTGCCATTTAGGTAGAAACCTTTGTCTGCTACCACATTAATAGTACGTATTCCAAAACGTGTTGTATATTCATCGGTTTGTAGCCCGTCTATATACAGTCTTGTCACAGCCTTATATAAATAAGGTGTCTCGGGCGACCACAGTTGAGGATTGTCTACCGTAAAATTCTGCTCAAAGGGTTTGCCGTGATTGATTGCAGCTGTGTTATCTTTTGTAGCTACAATTTCACCATTGGGCGACACGATTTCGGTCACTAAACGAACGGGCTTTTCCTCCGTATTTTCAATTTTGGTGAGCAATTGTACCGAAGCAAACGCATCGTTTACGAAGGGAGTAGTAAGTTGCGTACCCCATACAGGAATATGCGTTTCATCAGTAGTCACCAAACGTACGTTGCGATAAAGTCCAGCACCCGAATACCAACGCGAAGATTGGGGTTTATTTTCCAAACGCACGGCCAATGTATTTGATTTGCCGTCGTCATTCAAATAAGCAGTAACATCGCAATGGAAAGAGTTGTAGCCAAAAGGCCAGAAACAAACTTCGTGACCATTTACATAGACACGAGCTTCGCTCATTGCACCATCAAAAACTAAGGTTGTTTTTTTATCAGAAGGCACATCAAACGAAGTGCGATACCAACCTGTGCCCACATAGGGTAATCCGCCTGTACGCCCCGTTTTCACAGTTGCCTGTGTCTCAAAATTCTGCGTCACGGCCACTGTTTGCAAATCGTGACTGCGATCGAAAGGCCCGTAGATAGCCCAATCGTGAGGAACAGTTACAGCTTCCCATTTACGGTCATCAAAATTAGGGTTTACGGCTTCTGGATAATCGCCCTTGCTAAACTTCCAATTATTCTCTAAAAGAGTTTCATTTCTTTGCGCTTGTGCCATTGCACAACAGCAAAAAAAAATTCCTATCGCTTTTAAGTGTTTCAACATAAGTATTGCATTTTGGTTTTATTTATAGATGTGTCACTCAGTGCCAAATAGTTAGTACATTAATACCACACCTATTGCACGTTGGTGACAAAGGCTTGGTATCTACTCAAAAAAATATGGTTTGTTTTATTTAAAAGCGTTCAACACCGAAGAGGGTTTACCGCCATTGGTAAATGCACCCATATCATAGCTTCCCCATCCCCACTCTTCGTAGATTTCGGGTTTCCAGCTACCATACACTTGTGGTTCCCAATAGAACACACCTGCACATTGATCTATCGCTTTCACTTTAGTCATAAAATCATTCATCACCTGTGCGGCAAGTGTTTCGTTGATTTGCTTCGTACCAATTTCGCACACCATTACCGGCGTTTTGTAAGTTTGTCCCAGCATCTTAATATGATTCAAACAAAGTGTATTCATTTCACTCCACGACTTGCTATCGTGTGTTTGCGGATAGTGCGACAGGCCAATCATATCCCATTTTCCACCAGCAGCTTTAAAGTCTTTAAACCACCAATCGTTATCTTCCCACCCGTTGTCGATATGCACTATCACAATAGCATCGGGAAAAACTGCTTTTGCCGCATCGTAGCCCGCATTACTCATTTGTACATATTGGTTCCAATGATTTAGGCTACCTTCGTTTGTCCACAGCTGTCCTTCGGGCCACAGCATTCCATTGCGAGTTTCGTTGCCTACCTGCACCCACATAGGCACCACTCCTTGTGCTTTCACCGCATTGAGCACCTCTGTGGTATGGTTGGCAATGGCCGAGTTCAATTGTGCCAAGCTCAGATCTTTCCACGACGCTGGAATGGTTTGTCTACCCGGATCTGCCCACAAATCACTATAATGAAAGTCTATCATCACCTCCATTCCTGCATCTTTGGCACGAACGGCTTTTTCTACCACATCTTCTTTAGCACACCACCCTCCTACAGGGTCAACCCACACCCGCAATCGGATAGCGTTCATCCCTATTTCTTTCATCAATACAAAACAGTCAGTCACCACATCGGAAGAATTTTTGAAAGTAACCCCCATTTTTTCCTGTTCAGTAACCCAACTAATATCTGCCCCTTTAGCAAAAGCAGTCACTTCGGGTTGAGGGTCGGGCTGTAGAGTAGGTGATTCGGAATCGTTGCCATTAGCACACGCTATAAAGCTCAGAGCACACAATGCCACTGAAGCAATCCATTTTATGTTTCTCATATTTTGTGTTTTATTTGGATATTGATATGCGACAAAAATAATAAACATTCTGTGAAATTCAATATCCCTGTGTTGTTTTTAGCAAAATAAATAGCGCAAACGACACCAATAGGCGCGCAATTAAAATATTCAATGAGTCGTTTTTATGCCCAATAGTATCTATCGTCGTTTTTTCGATGTTCCCTTTGTTGAGTGCGAGCGAGATATAGCAGATGACGCACCTTGCCTATTGCCTCTTCCCGAATCTTTCTTTTGGGAAGTAGAGTTCGAACGTCCTTTTGAGTGTGTATTACGCGATGAAGTATGTGTAGACGCTTTGGAAGAGGGTTTCCTATCAGAACCTTTATCTTTCGATTTATCTTTTCCCGACGATGCTGTTTTCTTTGGTGCAACAGCATTCTCTGAGTCTTCTATCATATCAAATAAAGTCTCAAGTTCGCCCTCTGTCAAGTTTCTCCAACTGCCTTGTTTCAGATTTCCAAGTTTGATGTTCATTACTTGAATGCGCTCCAGCTTGGTTACCTCGTAGCCGAAGTATTCGCACATACGCCTGATTTGCCTATTCAAGCCTTGAATCAACGTAATTTGAAACAGGTGTGGATTTATCATTTTGAGCTGACATTTGCGAGTCACTCTATCGAGTATGGGTACACCCTGCGACATACGGGTCAAGAACTCTTCGGTAATGGTTTTATTCACCGTCACCAAATAGTCTTTTTTGTGGTTGTTTCCTGCCCGAAGTATTTTGTTTATAATATCGCCATCATTAGTGAGCAAAATAAGTCCTTGTGAATCTTTGTCGAGACGACCTACGGGAAAGATGCGCTGTTCGTGTCCAACAAAGTCTACAATGTTATCCTTCTCCGAAGTATCGGTGGTACATACAATTCCTACGGGCTTATTGAGTGCGATGTAAACTGGTTCAACATCGTTTTCGATCAACTGTCCATTTACTTTCACCACTTGCCCGGGAAGCACACGCATCCCTATCGTAGCACGTTTTCCGTTGACTGTCACATTACCTTGTTCGATATAGCGATCGGCCTCGCGGCGCGAACAAATACCTGAGCTACTAATGTATTTATTTAATCGATACTCCATAAAACTTTATTTTATTGGGAGTAAAAATAGATATAAAAGCTTAATAGTAGACCTTTTTTACTCTATTTATAGATTTGAGTTAGGAAAAACAGGGTTACAGCAGAAAACAACTCACTCTTCCAAAAGCACTTCCCAAAAACGAAGAGGTAAACAGATATTAGATACATCCATTGCGGAGGCAAAAAGTGGAGCTATTTGCTTTGGGGTAAATCCAGCTATGCCACAACCGATTTCGGTAACAAAAAAACGCTGTTCGGGATGGGCAGTGGCATATTTCACAAAATCATCTACATAGGGGCGAATGGTTTCTGCTCCACCCTGCATAGTAGGTATGGCATAACATCTTCCTGTGGGTCCGACTCCAATCCCCATCTGTGCTCCAAGGTTGCGCGCTGCAAAACGAGCTGCGCCACCTGCGTGCCTCCCAGCCAAATTGCTACCAAACACAAAAATCTCGTTATCGCCCAACTCAGTAATGTGATTGGACGTTATTCTGTTACTACTCTTGATTGCATCCATACGCATTGACATTTCGTACAAAAGTAGCATTTTAAATCAGAAACGACAACGTATTTCCACTCCCAATTGACGGGGACGGCCTTTTTGCATAAAGCCGTTGCCCATCGATTCGAAATAGAATGTTTGGTAATCTTTATCCAAAGCGTTGCGTATCCAAAAGGCTATTGCACCGTTGCCTTTCTCGAAAGAGACGCGACCATCGAGTGTGCCATAAAACGATTGTTTGGCAGAGTTACTCTCTGTCCAGTAGATGCGTCCAGCCGCATTGTAGTTGAGATTGAACTGAATGCGATCGAGCCAATTGCAGCGTTTGAATAATTGCCAAATGTATTGTCCTCCAGCACTTAGGGTATGCTGTGGCACAAAGGGCACATAGTTGCCCGTATAGTCTATTTCTTCCAGCTTTCCACTTACCTTTTCGTTGGTTTCATAGTCGGTAAAGGTGGCATGTGTGTAACCATAGTTGGCGTGAATGCTAAAAGCCTCTGTGATGCCTGCACGAAGAGTAAACTCGCCACCATAGCTTCTACTTTTGCCAGCATTGGTAGTGATACGTCCCAATCCACTTTCGGCAAATTTGGCTACCTGCTGATTGCGTGTATCCATATAGAACGCTGCTACATCTGCTACCAAGCGATTGTCCAACAGGCTTAGGCGTGCGCCTACTTCGTAGTTCCAAGTATATTCGGGTTTGAAGGTGGTAGAAGTGCGCACATCGGGTTCGGAGCCAGCACCCGGAATTTTGGATATGATGCCCTCAATCACCGAAGGAGGCATTCCTTGCATACTTTCAAATATTTCTGTCACCACTTCCTTCACCTGTCCCTTCATTCCATTCTCCATACTACTCTGAATCAAGTCCGAAAACATCTGCACATTGTAGCCTCCCGAGCGATAACCACGTGAAACGGTAGCATACACATTACTCCCTTGTTTCCACTCGTATTGTAGGGCAAATTTGGGTAACAGTTGCAAATAGTCGTTATGAAACTTCCCCTTTAAATCGGGCGATAAGCTTAGTGATTTCTGAATGGGCACAGGAATCATCTTACTCTCCATATTGAAGTTGTAGTTGATTTGGCTTGCCGAGTTGTAGGTAAGCGAAGTGCGTTCGTAATCGAGCCTCAACCCAATGGTTGCCGTAAAACCATCGACTATACGAAAGATGGATTGATGAAACAAAGCTCCGTTGAACACTGGTGTGTCAAAATTGCCCGTCACATCGAGCGGACGAGTGGTGATATCTATATTCATTGTTCCCATCGCACCTAAATCGGGGATGTTGTTGTTGATATTGTCTTCGAGTACCTCTTGCACACCCTGTCCTTTAAATTGTACAGGACCATTGGTATTGAGCCATTGATAAAAGGCGAAAGCTCCCGTAGTCCATTCCCAGCGTCTACCAGGCTTCGACTTAAATACTATCTCTTCGGAAATGACGCTGAGTTTTTGTTTTTGTTCAAGATTGAAAATATCTTTTTCGGTAAAGTCTTGATCGAGAAACATACGATCATTGAGGTACTGATAGCCCGTCACCGCATTGAAAATGTAATTTTTGGCATTGTACACCACATTCACGTTGGCATTGAGCATACTGCGTCGATAGGTGCTTTCATCATTATACGATATTTTCCCTATCTTGTCTTCACGTGGATCAGTTTCTCCTTCGGCCAAAAACACCCTACCTGTGTAGAAATACGGATAACCGCCCTGTTTCGTATATTCGTAGGTCACATTGAAGTCAAGCTTCACATTGTCCGATGGTAGATAGATAGCTCGTATGCGTGCACCGCCATCGTTGAGCCAGTCTACTTTTTTATCGTCGATAGCTGTGTTTTTAAAAAAGCCATTGGCGTGTTCGTAATGTCCACCAACCGAAAAAGAGAAGCGATCGGATATGCGATGATAGTGAGTGAGCGAAGCATTGTAAGTGCCGTAGGTAGCTGCTCCCAAACGAATGTCGGTGCCTTGATAGCTAAAAGGATTTTTGGTGTGTACACGTATCAATCCGCCCATCGTGTTTCGTCCGTAGAGGGTGGCTTGTGGGCCACGAAGCACGTCGATGCGCTCTATATCCGAATAGTTGAAGTCGAAAGCCGATTTATCAATATAAGGCACATTGTCTACGTAAAGCCCCACCGAGGGCGTGTTGATTCGCGAGCCAATGCCACGAATGTAGATAGCAGAAGTCAGCTTTGAGCCATAATCGGGGATATATATACTTGGCACAAGGGCGTTGAGGCTGTGAATGGAGTTCACCTGATTGGCCTGCATATCTTTTTGTGAGAGCAGCGTCACGGCAGCTGGGAGTTCACGCAACTTGCGATTTTCTTTTGGTGTGCCTATCACCACCACCTCTTCTACATCTACCACTTTAATTGTGTCGTTGGGTATTTCGTCTGCCCACGCTGTTGCCATACCTACAAAGGCGAAAACAGCCAATAAACCACTTTTTTTCATTCTTGCTTCTTATATTTGCCGCAAAGTAACGAGAAACTTGCCGCGTGTACAATCCTCATTTATTAGGATTTAGTGGTTTCAAAAATTTGGTAAACCAAACTTTACTGAAGTGCTGGCCTTATATTCAGTCCTGAATTTCTCCTTAAATCCACTCAATCAAATCCTATCGGCTTCCACATAGCCATTCATCACCGCATAGATAGTAAGCCCCGAAACCGACTTGATGCCGAGCTTTTCGGTGATGTTTTTGCGATGGGTGATGACGGTGGTCAGGCTGATGTTTAACCTATCGGCTATCTCTTTATTTATAAGTCCTTTGGTGATAAGCACAAGTACCTCTATCTCGCGTGCAGACAGTTCGTGTTCCAAAGCTTTGCGTGGCGGAACAGCTTCGGGTGGATAACCTCTGTGGTGAGCGTGTTGGTGAAGTTTCAAGATAGATTTCACCAACTGTTCTTTGGGTTGGTAGATATTAAGCAGCGTAACGTCCGACAACTGAAACGATTGGCTATCACCTGCCATCACGATGCTCTTTTTCTTTCGTTCCAAAAAGAAAGCAGTATGCTCCACGTAGAGTTGAGCCGACACAAAATAGTGGGCGTACATATCGGGTGTATCGTCTATCAACGCATCAAAATTGCTGAACGTGCGAATGGTTGCCATTGGTATCAATTCTTCAAGAATAGACTGCAACCCCAATGCGCTCAGTGTGTTGGCATCTACGACGGCTATCTCGGGAGTGTGTTTCATACGTTTTTTCTCTGTTGTTTGTCAATTTAAGTAGTGGGCGGCGGCTTCGGCACATCGTTCTCCGTCTACACCTGCCGACACGATGCCACCAGCATAGCCTGCTCCTTCGCCACAGGGGAATAGCCCACGAATGGTGACGTGTTGCAAAGTCTCTTTATTGCGCACGATGCGCACGGGTGCCGAGGTGCGTGTTTCCACTCCTATCATCGTGGCTTCGTTGGTAAGAAATCCACGGCTCATCTTGCCAAAGTTGACAAAACCTTGCGACAGTCGCTTGCTGATAAATTCGGGCATCCAGAAGTGAAGGGGCGATGAGATTAACCCAGGACTGTACGACGATTCGGGCAGGTCGAAACTTAGCTTCTTGCGTGTGAAGTCGAGCATTCGCTGTGCAGGTGCAGTTTGCGAGCAACCTCCTTGCTGCCAGCACTGACGTTCCAATGCTTCTTGAAAACGCATCACCTTCAGCACCTCGTTTTCATCGCCTGCTTGCTCCATAGCCACGTCTATTTGCAAACTCTTCGTTCCTATATCATCGGGTTGTATCTCTACCACCATCCCCGAATTGCTCCATCGAGAACCACGGTTGGATGCCGACATACCATTGACCACCACTTGCTGCGGTGCGCTTGCAGCAGGCACTACCACCCCACCGGGACACATACAAAAACTGTAAACGCCTCGATTCTCTACTTGGCTCACAAAACTGTATTCGGCGGCTGGTAGATATTCTCCTCTTCCCTCGCGGTTGTGATACTGTATTTGGTCTATCAAGTGTGCCGGATGTTCAAGGCGCACCCCTACGGCTATGCCTTTGGCTTCGATGGCAACGTTGTGAGTGGCCAACCATCGATACACGTCGCGTGCCGAGTGCCCTGTGGCCAATATCACAGGCCCCATCAGAGTTTTGCCCGTATTGGTTTCTATCCCTTTTACCTCTTCATCGGTTATGATAAGGGCATCCATACGTGTTTCAAAATGCACCTCACCTCCACAGGCTATGATGGTGTTGCGCATATTCTCTATCACACGGGGCAGCTTGTCGGTGCCTATGTGTGGGTGTGCGTCTACCAAGATGGAGATAGATGCACCGTGTTGACAAAACACGTTGAGCACTTTGTCTATGTTGCCTCGTTTTTTGCTGCGGGTATATAGTTTGCCATCGGAGTAAGCACCTGCCCCTCCTTCGCCAAAACTATAATTCGACTCCGGGTTGACGGTATGCTCACGGCTTATTTGCGCCAAGTCTTTTTTGCGGTCGCGCACGTTTTTGCCACGTTCCACCACAACGGGGCGAAATCCCAACTCAATCAGTCGCAGTGCGGCAAACAATCCTCCGGGGCCAGCACCTACTACAACCACTTGCGGTTTGTCCGCCACATTTTCGTAGTGCGTGGGCTGATACTCGTCGTTGGCCGGCATTTCATTGATGTAGACACGCACTTTCAGGTTGATGAAAACGGTGCGTTGACGGGCATCAATGCTTCTTTTCAGCACACGGATGGCATTTATCTGACGGGGATTGAGCCCTTTTTCATCTGCCACATAGGCGATTATAGCTTGTTCGTTGGCAGCCACTTGGGGCAATACTCTGAGTTGATATTCTTGAATCATTGAGCAATAATAGATGTATATTAAAAAAAAGCGAAGTTAGCCAAACAGAGCACGAAAAGCCTCTTCAACCTTTCGCACGGGCACCAACTCTATTTTGAAATTCTTTGTATTCAGCCCTTGCAGGTTGTATTTAGGAAGCAAAAACCGCTTGAATCCCAACTTCTCGGCTTCGCCTATGCGCTGTTCGATGCGATTTACAGGACGTATCTCGCCCGAAAGCCCTATCTCGCCTGCCATACTCACATCGGTATCTATCTCGGTGTCCATATTGGACGACAAGATAGCACTGATTACCGCCAAATCGATAGCAGGGTCGTTCACTTTCAATCCGCCAGCAATGTTGAGAAACACGTCTTTCTGCCCCAATTTAAAGCCTACCCGCTTTTCGAGCACGGCAAGCAGCATATTCATTCGTCGGATGTCGAAGCCCGTGGCAGATCGTTGTGGATTGCCATAAACCGCCGAACTGACCAACGCTTGTGTTTCTATCAGAAACGGTCGTACCCCTTCGATTGCCGAAGCGATGGCAATGCCACTCATTCCCTCACGATCTTGCGACAAAAGGAGTTCGGACGGGTTGCTCACTTGTCGTAGCCCATCTTGCCTCATCTCGTAGATGCCCAGTTCGGCTGTGCTACCAAATCGGTTTTTGATGCTGCGCAAGATGCGATACATATAGTGTTGGTCGCCTTCAAATTGAAGCACCGTGTCCACAATATGCTCCAGCACCTTAGGCCCCGCAATGCTTCCCTCTTTGTTGATGTGCCCAATGAGCAACACAGGCGTGTGTGTTTCTTTGGCAAAGCGAAGGATAGAGGCCGAGCACTCGCGCACTTGGGCGATACTACCGGGCGACGATTCGATATTTTCGGTAGAAATGGTTTGTATAGAGTCGATAATCACCAAATGAGGTTTGACATTTTTGATGTGGGTGTATATCTGTTCCAAAGAGGTTTCGCACACAATGAGGCAATCGGACGAAGCGTGTGAGATGCGGTCGGCACGCAGTTTAAGCTGACGCACACTCTCCTCGCCCGACACGTAAAGAATGCGCTTTTCGGGGATGCGAAGCACCGTTTGCAACACCAAAGTAGACTTGCCAATGCCCGGTTCGCCACCTATCAGCACCAGCGATCCCGGCACCAACCCCCCCCCCAACACACGGTTTAGTTCTTCGTCGTGCAGGTTGATGCGTGGTTCGTCGTCTACCCTCACCTCGTGTATCGTCACAGGTTTGGCTTTCGCTACCTCAATGCCCGATGTGGGTCGTCGGTTGGTGCTCTCCTTGCGAACGATTTCTTCTACAAAGGTATTCCACTCACCACACGCAGGGCATTTGCCTTGCCATTTGGGTGAATCTTGTCCGCAGTTATTGCACACATATACGGTTT
>CAMTPA010000080.1 GCA_947074275.1 uncultured Bacteroides sp. | reverse complement strand
CAAGTGGAACGCCATAGCCCTTCCATTTGTGCCCACATCGGTGACGCTGATAAACGGCAGTGGCGAAGTGGATGGCACGTTTGTAAGTGACAAACTTCCGCAAACAGCCAGCGAGTACACCTCGATGAGCTACGACGGAGAAGCGCGCTACACCAACGGAACAGCCGACCCAAGCGGCACCAACAACTGGCGGCATAAGAATCCTGCAAATGGAACTGGCGAAATTGGCGAGATGTTCGCCTTTGGCGACGGTGTGAGCAGCGTGATGTTTACCACCACATCGCCTGCCACCACCATCATCACCGAGAAAGGCAGCCAAGCGGCGTTGACCTACCATAGCGAAGTGTCGGGAAAGGATAATTCGCACCGTGGCTGGAATACCCAAAACGGAATGACCACTCGCAGTATGCTGGTGAAACAAGCTACCGTCAACGACCCCGCAATAGTGCAGATGTATAATGGATCTAACTATACTCCGCAAACTCTTGGTGATGCAGGTTATACTGCCAAACCATTCACTCCGTTCTTTGTGCAGGCTACCGCCGCTGCGCAGAATATACAGTTTGGCGACGGTTCTACCAGCCGTTCCTCATCAATGGGCGAATCGCTCTACTGCCTGGAGCTACACGGCGAAGCAGGCGAATTGCTCGACCGCCTCTATGTGGGTGTGGACTTAGACACTCGCCTCTACAACGTGGGCAAGATGGGAGCTATGGGCAAGGCCGTGGTATTGGCCGCCAAAGTGAATGGTGAAACCCTTTGCTCGGCCGTGGCAGAGCGCAATGACGGCGTGGCAAAGGTGCAAGCCACCATCCACACTGCCGGCCGCTCGGACGTGCGCTTGGTGTGGACCAATGGCGGCCACGACCGCTTGTGGCTCAACGGCACAGAGCTATACCAAGGCGAAGCGATAGCGGCTGTAAATGGCGACTACACGCTCACCATCGGTGCCGCCCCCACAGGCTACGAGGATATGTCTGCCTCGGTGCAAGTATATGGCACGCGCGGCACAGTGGTGATGGAGGGTGTCAAGGTTGGCAGCCATTACGTGGTGTACGACACCGCGGGAAATGTGATGGCTGATGCCGTGGCCACCAGTCACCGTGTGGAGCTCCCATTGCCAACGGGCATCTACGTGGTAAGCATCGACAAACAGATGTATAAGGTGGCGGTGAAGTAACCCCGCGCTTATCCTTTTAAACTGAAAGCTCCCGTTTCCTCGATAGAGGAAACGGGATTGCTGTTTTAAAAGAAAGTGGGTTCTTTTATAAGAGAACCCTATTTTGTTCGTTTCAAAGTTTCCATATTCTTGAGTACAAATATCCAACGTTCAAAATTCGTCTCACACTCCAGCTCCGTCTTGGTGAACAGGGGCAGGGTGATGGAGATGGGACGAAGCTTGTCGGAGAACTGCTCGCCCGTATCTCGGCGGTGCAATAGATGTCGCATACCACCACCCGCTCTCGCTCTGTCATTCAGAAGAACGAAGTGACGAAGAATCTCATTCCACTTGCGCAGCTTTGAAGAGTGTAGATTCTTCGCTGCGCTCAGAATGACAATGAAGCTTCGCTCAGAACCAACTCCCGGCGCAAGCCAATGAACAGATACCTGAATGGTTGTTTGTGATATTAGCTTATTTGCAAAGAAATGAAAGAGTGCTTTTGCGCATACTTGCCTATATCATCGTGTGCCGGCGCACCGAAAACTTCACGATGGCCATGGCGTTGACCGCCGACAGGGGGATTTGCATCTGGCTGTGATAGTCGTTGTAGCTCTTCAATATAATCTCTCCCTCCTCCGTGGGCTTGTTCACGTACTTCACCGCCAAGTATTCGTCGCCGTCGAGCGCGAACGACACGATGTACATCTCGCCATAAATAAGGTTGTCGAAATTGTGGATGCTCTTGAAGCCGATGATGTCGCCCGACTTGAGCACGGGATACATACTGTCGCCGCTTACATAGATAGCCCCGTCGCACACGGGCGCGTTGGGGAAGTTGATGTCGCCCACCACAAACTGGTGCTTGTGAGCCAAGAGGCTGCGCAGGTTGGCCGCCGCCGCAATGTCGTAGAGGGGAATGGTGCGCTCGGTGCGTGCTTCGATGGCCACGGGGCGGTGTATCAGCTGCATCTCGCCTTGTGCAAGGGGATGGTGGCAGTAGGTGGGCGGCAGGGGTTCGTTGCCTTTGCCCGTGAGCAGCCAGTTGAAGTCTACTCCCTCCATCTTGCCCAATAGCAGGGCGAAGTCGATGCGCCGCCTCGCACACCAGTTGGACACCGTGGCGCGCGACACCCCAAGATACTTGGCCAGTTCGCTGTCGGTGGCTATGCCCAGTGCTTGCTTGGCACGCTTCACTATTTCGGTCACTTCCCAGTTGTAATCTCTTGTCTCTTCCATCGTAAAATGTTGTGAATCGGTTTGTAAACAATCGAGAATTTATTTCCTCTTGATAATTAGCCACTTAGTCATTTTCTTTCAAAAAAGAGTGTAGTTCACTTGTTTTCTGTTTGAAAACATTTGTATATTTGTAGTGAACAAAACGCTAATAGCTATTGCGAAGTTACTAATTTAAAAACAAAATCTATGAAATCATTACAGAAAGTTCACAATCTGTGTCTATTGCTTCCCCACTGCCCCTTCGGCTGGTGCTTCTATTGCCTTTTGGTAGGTATGCCTATTCAGCTTGGTAGCAAGGCCTACCTACCGTGGTGGCAAGGCCTTGCTACCCACCCATCTTCCCCTTGATGGGGCAGGCGGCATATTGGGGCTATGTGGCTCTTGCTGCTTGCAAAGAAAAAAAGAGGCAGCCCGGTGCTGTGTCATTCCTTATATAAAAAAACGATAGAGTATTTTAATGTTTTAAAAATGAAAACACGATGAGTAATCCAACTGACCAAAATCTTTATGTATGCGGAAGCTGCAAACGCGAGCTTCCACAAGAGTGCTTTTACGTGACCAAAGCCGGCCAACGCGACCGCTACTGCAAAGAGTGCCGCCGTCGGCATAGCGCGCAGCGATACACCACCAATAGGCGTGCCGAAAACCGCCGTCGGCGCACCTATCCCGTCATCACCCAAATATCCGACCCCGCTGTGCGCCTGGCCCTCATCAAGCGTGCGCTGCAAGCGGTGGCGCAAAGCGTGGAGCGTAGACGGCGCAAACGGTGGGAGCTGGAATGAGTGCTCCCCCTCTCCCTTCTATTCACAAAGAAAAACAGATAAAACCTTACTAACTAAACAAATAATCCCACAATGAGCAGAATAAAAAAACAAGGATTAGATTACTTCCCAATGGACATAGACTTTACCCGCAAGCCCCTTGTGCGCCGCATAATGAAAAAAGAGGGCGAGGGCGCAGCCACCGTGCTGATAGACACCCTGTGTGCCATATATGCCGCCGAGGGCTACTATGTGGTGGCCGACGAGCTGTTTTACGACGACCTCGCTTCGGGCTACTACGAGCGCACGGCCACCGATGTGGAACGCATCATTCACTTGGCGTTGGAATACAAGCTCTTCAGCCAAGCAATGTTCGACGAGCACGGCATACTCACCTCGCCCGATGTGCAACGGCAGTTTTTGTACAGCACCCGCCGCCGTGTGGGTGCTCAAGTGCTGCCTCAATATTCGCTCTTAGACCAAAGCGAACTGGAGGAAGAAAAGCCCAAAAAACGAAGCCGCTCCGCCAAGCCAAAATGCGAAGATGCAACATCAATGCCTCAAAATGCAACAGAAAAGGCTGAAATGGAAACAGAAACCCCTAAAAATGCAACATTTATACCACATAGCACAGCACAGCATAGCACAGCACAGCATAGCATAGCAGAGCAAAAACAACCCCCTCATATCCCCCAAGCTTTGGGGGAAGCGGAGGAGGAGGGGAGTGACGCTTCGCCACAGACCACCAAGCGGCGCACCGAAACCATCCCTGCCGACCTCTCTCTGCTGCGCCCACCAGCCGATGGCCTGAAACGCAACTACGAGGGGCTGCTGCACAGTATGCGCCAGCTACACATCCCCCCTGCCGACCAATATGCCATTGTCCGCCTGAGCAACTACGGCGTGATAGGCCACCCCGTGTGGAAAGGGCTAAGCACCCTCCGCTCTTGTGGTGGCAAAATAAAACTGCCCGGCCGCTATTTGCTTAGTCTGCGGTGAGTGGGAGAGGAGTGTTAAAAAGGATTTATGTTTTTGTCTTTTCGTTATTTTATTCGTAATTTGCATAACTATAATTGGGCTTTTCTTGTTTTGATAAAACGTATCAACCAATTGATGAGCAAGAAGCGATGAAAAAAAAAGGGATGAATAATATTATTGTTTCTAAAGAAAAAGGTAGAATTGTTGTGATTGATAGAAAGAGCGGCAAGAGGATCTTTCGGGTAAAAGAGCAGTCGGTGATTCGCTCTTTCAATCTCGACAAGTCATTTCTGTCGGGTGTAGGAAGTATAATGAATATTCCGGGAAATTATCGCTCTTATCAAAAATACCTTTCGTCCAATGATGATAACTCTGCTATTGAAAATGATTGGCGGCAGGTGGGCGAAGCTATGTGGGAGGCAATCTCTTTTTTTAAATAAAAAAACACAATGCTTTTATGGATAAAAAAGAACAAAACGAAACACACGACGTGAAGCCTAAAAACGAAGAGGCGGTATTGACTGAACTTGCCAAAGATGGAATTGATATACCAGTAAAGGATATAGATGCGATTCTGAAATCGCTGCCCGATGAAGAGAGGCAGCTTATTATAAGTACATTCTATGCCATTGAAGAATCTTCCTCGTTTCGAGGACCATTGCCACCTCCCGACGTGCTGAAGGGATATGAAGAAACGCTTGCTGGTGCTTCGGAACGAATATTGGCAATGGCCGAGAAACAGCAAAATCATCGTATGCGCATTGAAGCAACCATTGTGGATAGGCAAACCAAGCAAAGTGCCTATGGACAAATTTGGGGTGGCTGTCTTGCAGGAGCATTAATACTGATTGCCCTTGTGCTGGGAATGACCGATCACGATGTGTTGGCTGGCATCATTGCAACTACCACCATAACCAGTGTGTTGGTGATTTTTGTATTGAACAAAACTCCAAAAAACAAGGATAAAGAAGATAAGGAAAACGATGATTAGCCCTCTTTGAATGAATGGATTAAAAAATATCTACGCCGCTTTACGATGTCTTTATTCGTAATGCGGTGTTTTTTTATCTCGAAACATTTTGCCATTTAACAAATAATAATGATATTGCAAAATAATGTTTAATACCGTTGGCGGCAACAGTAGATTCTAACTCGATTGAAATATGAACCTCAGACAAACTTTTTTGAAATGCACTTTCGCCCTGCTGGTGGGCACACTGCTCATTGGCTGCTCTGGCAGCGATAATGAAAACGATGACACGACCCAACTCAAGCTAATGGGGCTATGGGTGGCAGAACAGTTGAACGGAGAACCTCTGCCCACCAATGATTATTTGGTGTACGACATCAAAACCCTTTCCCACATCTACGAGAGCTTTTGCATCCCAAGCGGAAATGGAAACACCGAGTGGATGAGCGTCGAAGCACGTTACACCCTTTCGGGCAATGACCTGTCGGTTTATGTAACGGCGCACAACAACACGATTGATATTAAACTGAAAGAGCTTACCGATAAGTCGATGACTTGGAATGTGTGGCGGGTAGACTACAACGGCGATGTGACAGACGTAAATCAAACGTATGGTTTGCGCCGACTTACCGATGACTACTCCAAAACCATTTTGGGGATGTGGGAAGGCAGGTGCATCACGTCTGGGCAGCCCAACGACCTGCACCGCTGGCTCTACTTTGCCGATGGCACCTATGCCTACTACTCGAAAGACACAGCAGGCGAATGGCAAGAGAAGCAAGACAATGAAGGAACATACCTCCTTTATGGCGATTTGCTGGTGACCTCGTGGCAAAATAATCATCTCACGGGCACGGAAGGCAGCAGCTGCGAAGTGTGGCAAATGACGGCAACCGACAAGGCGATGACTTGGAAAGCCACCCGAGGCGACAACCTGCTAATAGAGTATGCGATGACTCGTGTGGACTGCGACTGCCGCTAAACAGAAAAAATACTTTGTTTTCGATTCTTTGTTTTTTTGTGTCAAAGCATTTCCAACAAGCAATTGGAGGGGATGCTTTTCTTGAACAACCCGAATGCCCAAAGTAATAAAATGGAAAACAACACCCACTGCATCATTAGCGAGGACGAATGAACCACGACAGGTATTGTGAGAAAAAAAACAATGTCTGGCTTGTGTGAGGGGGTGACGGATATAAACCAAAAACAAAACTATTGAGTATGAAACAAAAATTACTACTGTTTATTTTTTTATTGAGTGCTTTCGCCTTTAACGCAAAGGCCACGGGCGATGAACCCGAAAAACACAAAGTCACTTTTACAGTTGAAGGTGCCGATGGACAGCCTCCAGCCAGAGTTGCTTTAAACTTAATCAGCATACCGAAGCTGGAGACAATTACCAATGGCACGATCACTCTCAATCTGCCCAACGGCGAATACTACTACACGATTTGGAGCTTTAGCGGTTTTACAAGCCGTTTTCTCAAAAAGTTTGTGGTGGATGGAGCTGATGTTGATGTGTTTCACTCTTTTAAAAACGAGGAGTGGAATAATCTGACTATCAATATAGAAGGAGATGACCTTGCGTATTGCAGTGTGCAGCTTAAAACCAACGGTGGATCGGTGGATGGTTCATACATAAACTTCAACGTGACAAATAAAGAGGAAAACGTAATCAAACACGAAGTGAATGTGCCCGACGGAGAGTATTGGTATAGGATTTATGCAAACACCGACACCCGCGGATACAGACCAGTGGTCGGGATGATAAACACCGCCAATTCTTCAACTATCTCGGCGCGTTTCGACAAAGACGAATATGCTTTAGTGGAGTTCGAGTACCTGAATATGCCCGACGGATTTACTCGGGAAGATGTGAATTTGTCCTTAAATATTTCGACCATACTGCATACTGGCGACGATGAAGGGCTTTATCTGACGCCCGACGTTTACAGCTATCACGCGTGGGATAATATCGACAGAACGATGGCAGTGGGAAGCTTTGAGGTGACGGCAAGCGAGCGCAATAAAAAAGTGAAGATAGACTTGAGTGAAGCAAACCTATGCGACTTGGTGGTGAAGCTTGAAAATATAGACCCGATGTTTGAAAATCTGAATTTGACTTGTAGCGTGTACACCACCGACGGAGAACCGGTGGCTTCATCTAAGCTGCAAACGGGTGTGGATGGATTGATTTTTGAGCCGGTAAAGCTACCCAAAGCGGCAAACTATTTCATTGAGATTGAAAGCGGAAACTATCGAGATAATCTGGTTGTGAAAGCTGACAAAACGATATTTGTAAATGAAAATATGGAGGTGGTGTTCAACTTTAATGAACTGGCTTTGCTGGTAGTGGATATGGAGGAGTTTGTGCCCAACTTGCGCTTGCAGCTTTCGCAAAATAATATAAATATCCGCAATACTTCTTTTGAAAAATCAATCTATTACTTGTACTTAGCACCTGATGATTACGAATTGATGTTGATGTACGGAAATGTGGGCTTTTCGTGTGTGGCCTCCGATATAAAAGAGATTTCGCCGGCAGCCGGTTCTCGCAATGACATTACGCTGAGCGCCTACGACAAACCTTTGGGGGTGACCCTCAATTTGGGTGTGTACGATGAAAATGAAAAAAAACTTGAAGTGGATGCCAAGATTACGGTAAATGGCGAAGAATATTTTCTGCCAAAAGGTTCATCGAAACTGATGGTGTTCAATATAGCCGAAAGCACTATTCACTACAAAGTAGAAGCGGTAGGCTATAAAACTTACGAAACATCGTTTGAAGCTCAAGATAGGGGAAAATATTCGGGAACCACATCTAATATTTATCTCGCTCACCAATCTACGGGCATCGAAAGTACCGCCCTCGAAAACATCCGCTTGGCGAGCAGCGTGGTGGACA
This sequence comes from uncultured Bacteroides sp., assembly GCA_947074275.1. Lineage (GTDB taxonomy): Bacteria > Bacteroidota > Bacteroidia > Bacteroidales > Bacteroidaceae > Bacteroides. The sequence goes on along the minus strand of CAMTPA010000080.1, from coordinate 6,545 downwards.
ACTACATCGACCTGCGCAATGACGGCACACAGCCGTGGAAGGCCATTGTGGTGAACACCGACGGACAAACCTTGTCGATAGACGATGTGCGTGCGCAAAGTAGCACCTCCATTGGTGTGGGTCATTTGCCTGCGGGTCACTACATCTTGGTGTTGACCGACGGACGAACCAAACACTCGTTCCGCATTTTAAAACAGTAAAGTTTTTTTTGATATAAAACACTTTAGTGAGGTGTGTTTTCGGAAGAAGATACACCTCACTTTTTTTGGTTTATAGGGGTGATGACTTGTCTTCTATTAATTTTCGAATAGGAATGTGCTGGTAATAGTTTGCGAAGTTGGATTCAACTCGGTCTATCCATTGCTCGTAAAGGTTTGTGTGCAGCTTATCTATTTGCCAAAACTCTCGGATATCCTCTAAAAAGTCAGAAGAGGGGTGTGTCAGTATCCATTCTATCTGACTCAAGTGTTTTAATATGCGGCTCACAACCTGTGGGTAGGGTGTGACAAGTGGTTTCCCATCAATCGCTTTGCATTGGCCACCCGCCGAAAAATGATTGCGAATGTTTGGGGTAAGCACCGGGTAGCGGCTGCAAAGCCATAAAGTCACTCGTTTGTAGTCGCTATGATAAGATTCGGGAAATAAAATCAAGGCTTTGCTGATAAGTTCAAACTTGGTATCGGTGTCCAAATCGGCAAAAAAGGAGATGTTGACATTGGTACTTCCATTCATCCACCAAGGCATTTGAACTTTATTTTTGCGTGCGGCTTCGCGAATATAATATTGTCGCACCTGCTCTATGTTGTCGGGAGAGTTTCGGAATGTATCGTAGGTGGTGTTCATCTTGGCGAATATATTCTCTTCTGCTTGTAGCCCCATATCGATGAGGTATCTTGGCGAGTGAGTGACGGCAATGCCTGATAAGCAATCCTCGTAAGGGCGGCATTTGAATTCTATGGGAGTGCCCAACTTGCCAAAGAGATCAGGATGTGGCTTACATCGGCAATGCGCGAACTTTCTACAATGCTGCTGCCCGTAGATGTCCACTTGTTCTCTTTTGTTGTTTTCACCTCTACGCCATAATATCTGTTGCCTTGTTCCGATTGAAAATAGGCTGTCACAATGTCGGGAAAGCTTTGCCCCGACTTTAGCTCAATGTCGGCTGGACGAAACGAAGTGTCTCCGCAAAGCTCTTTCATCGTGTCGCACACGATGGTTTCGAGGGCGGTTCCGTTCAGCGATTTGTAGGCTTTGGGGTTGGCGGCTGCACGCTCGTTGAGCGCGGTGTTTGTTCGGTTCATCAGGTGCTGAAACTCGCTTAGTTTGTCAGCTTCGTTGTGGGCGATAATGATGTGCTCGTTCATAGGTTTGTATATTTACTTGAAAAGTTTGTGCCAAATGTTTTGCAATCGCATAGCGATGTGGTAGGCCAGTAGCGGTGGCACGGCGTTGCCTATTATCTTGTAGGCTGCGCTGGCACTGAGGGTGAAGCGCGAATTGCTATATCCATCGCGCATTACAAATGGAAAATCGGGTGGAAAAGTTTGTATCAGGGCGCACTCGCGCGGTGTGAGACGGCGTTCGGATAGTCCTTTCGCCAATTCCTCTTGCTGCGTGCCGCCGTGTTCTGCCGATAATCGGCGGTACTCGATGTTGCCGTGGTGCTCGGAGCGGATGGTTGGGCCTATTTTGCTCAGTTGCACCTCTTTTTGTCCTTGGCAGTGAGTGCCCATAAATTTAGCTTTCGAGTAGTGTTGTTGCGAAAGATCTTTGCTCTCTTCAGGCTCTTTCAGGCCGTCAAACACATCGCCCACGGTGACGGGTGCCGGCAGCTTGTCGTCCGAAAAGGTGCAAGCGTGCGTGGGTGATGGATATGGGTTGTATTCGTCCGAGATGGTTTTGGCACTCAAGGCTGCAAGCGCTTCGGGGCGAAGTGCGTCTTTGCGGATTCCGATAAAGATAACTCTTTCTCTGGACTCGGGCACGCCGTAGTTGGCCGCATGCAGCACCTGTGGGGTGAGCACGATGTAACCATCGCCACCAGCTTCGGCAAAATCTCTTTGGATGATGTCTTTCACGTCGCCTAAGTTGACAAGCCCTTTCACGTTTTCGGCGATGAACACTTTGGGGCGAGTGATGTCTATCACCTCTTTCATCCAATAGTACAGCTTGCCGCGTGTCTCTTCGCTGGGTGCGCTGGTTTCGCTGTCGATGATTTTTCCCGTGTGGTCTTTGTGCGAGTTAAACCCCTTTCGTTTGCCTGCCACGCTGAAATCCTGGCACGGAAATCCCCCAGTCACCACATCCACGTTGTCGGGAAACACTTGTGCCCCCGATTTGTGCATCTTCACTAAGTCTACGATGCTGGTGTGGCGGTATATTTCGGGGCTGTATCCAAATCTTTTCATATAGTGCGCCCATCCCACTCTGGCCTCCTTCAGTATGTCGTTGGCAAAGATGGTGCGGAAACGTGTGTTTTTGAGCAACACCCAATTGTCGTTGATTTCCGACTGGATAGAATTTGAGGCTGTTGTAGCCGATTTGCGATGAACGATAAAGTTGCCTTCAAAGCCCAAGTCCATCCCTCCGCATCCCGAGAATAGTGAAAGTACGTTTAGGTCTTTCGCTGCGTCGGGCTGGCTGTGCGGCGAGAAGTAAAGCGGCAATTGGTTTTCTGCTACTACATCCGAGTAGGTGTTGAAATCTCTGTATTCTTTGGGCTTGGTCATATCTAAAAAAATGTGGACTTAGGTGCGCGAGGATACACAAAAACGCTCTTTGCCGCTTGCTGCGAGACGAAAATTATTTAGCTCCTCTTTTCGTCACATCCTGAAGCAGATTGCTATCTTTGCTCAAAATAAAAACACAGTTGATATGAATATACTCTTGCTTTTGGGAGGATTGGCATTGATTCTTGGCGGTGCCAACGGGGTGACGGACGGAGCGTCGTCTATCGCACGTAGGTTTCGCATATCGCCCATTGTCATTGGGCTTACCATCGTGTCGTTTGGCACGTCGGCCCCCGAACTGGCGGTGAGCTTGTCGTCGGCCATTCAGGGAAATGCCGACTTTGCCATTGGCAACGTGGTGGGCAGCAACCTCTTCAACACGCTGATGCTTGTGGGGGTGACTGCTCTGGTGGCACCCATCGTCATCACCAAAAACACACTGCGCAAAGAGATTCCGCTTGCCGTGCTCGCTTCGCTGGTGTTGCTGATATGCGCCAACGATGTGCTGCTCAATGGTGGCGAGGTCAACATCATTGAGCGCACCGACGGGCTGTTGCTACTCTGCTTTTTCGCTATCTTTATGGGCTACACGTTTGCCATAGCTCGCGGTGGCGATGATGCGCAGCAGCAGCAGGATGAGGGAAGCAAAGAGTTGCCTGTGTGGCGTGCTTCGCTCTATTTGCTGATTGGGCTGGCTGCTTTGATTCTTGGTGGCGATTGGTTTGTGAAAGGTGCATCGGGCATTGCTCGTGGGCTGGGAGTGAGCGAGGCGATCATAGGGCTGACACTTGTGGCGGGGGGCACATCGCTGCCCGAACTGGCTACGTCGGTGGTGGCTGCCCTGAAAAAGAATCCCGAAATAGCCATTGGCAATGCCATAGGTAGCAACCTGTTCAACATCTTTTTTGTGTTGGGGTGCAGTGCCACGGTCACTCCGCTGCGTGTGTCGGGCATCACCAATTTCGACCTCCTTTCGCTGGTGGCGGCTGGTGTGCTTTTATGGTTCTTTGGGCTTGTGATAGCCAAACGCACCATCACTCGCATTGAGGGAGCAGTGCTGGTGTTGTGCTATGTGGGCTACATAGCCTTCCTTTTGCTCAGTCAGTAACTCTCTTTTTTGTGGTGTACTCCATCGGTTCTTCTGCCGCCAAGGTTGCAGGGGTGGGGGAGTCGGGTGCGGCAGTGTAGGGATGTGCGCCATAGTTCACCAATAGCAGGTGATTGAGCGTGTGTAGCAATCCTTGCAGCGTTTGTTGGCGCACTTTGGGTTTTAGTTGGCACTCCCATATACGGATTACGTGCCATCCCATCCGTTTCAGTTTGGCTTGCTGTAAAAGGTCTCGTTGTTGGTTTCGAGCTATTTTGGCACTCCAAAACTCGGTGCGTGTGGTGGGTGTGCGATACGCTTCGCACGGGTGTCCGTGCCAAAAGCATCCGTTCACGAAAATCACCGTGCGGTATCGGCGCAACACGATGTCGGGTGTGCCCGGCAGTCGTCTCACGTGTATTCGGTATCGCAATCCGTGAGCGTGCAGAAACCGCCTCACTACCATTTCGGGCTTGGTGTTTCGGCTCGGTATGCTTGCCATACAGTGATGCCGCTGCTGGGGTGTCATTTTATCGGTCATTTATATCCTTGGCTATCCATTGTGCGATGTGGTAAATTGATGGCAAAGATATAAAATCTAATTGTTAGCTATTTCTTAATTAATGCTTATTACCACCATCTCCGATGCACTTCATTCAAACATCACGATGATATAGATGCAAGGGTTAATGAATTGAAGTGAGTGTGATTTCTTTCCATTTTTTGCTCTGTTTTTGAATAAAAATCTCAAGTGTTACTTATAGTCTTTGATTTATAGTCTACAATTTTAGAAATTTGTACAATGGAAGTCAAAGCAAAAATAGGACAACGTATTAAGGACCTGCGAGAGCAATCGGATATGTCGCAAAAGGAGTTGGCATATACTGCCGATCTTGATCGTAGTTACATTGCGAGTGTAGAGAATGGTTGTCGAAACATATCAATCGTCAATATTTATAAAATTGCTATTGCACTGAATGTATCATTAAAAGAATTTTTCAATGCCACAGAATTTGATAACAGCGCAGCAAGCGATAATTAAGATTAAAGAATCAATCGAAGGTGCTATTCGAACAGGTGGTACTAAGGCTAAAAATAATTTGATTCGTAGTCAGCAACCCATAAAATTGCTGCACGAGGTAGTGAAATCGGAGTTGATTGGGCACGGTGTGAATCGTGAGCAAATCTATCCATCATTGAATGAAAGTGCTGGTGAGTTGAAGTTGGCAGGTTTCTTTAAATGTAAGAATCAAGATATTTGTGTTGTGCCCGATAATGTGGACCCAATTACGGAGAAACTTTCTTTTGAGGGAATATTATATGGTCTGGTTGATCAGTTTGGGCAAGAGTGGACTGAGAAGACTCTTTCAATCAATGTGCGTAGTCAATTGAGTAGTTTTGCGAAAAACTTTGATACTCTATATGAAAGAACTTTTGCTGAAGCATTGAATTTGCATCTCCGTTGTCCTAAAATGGTGCTTGGAGAACTTTATATGATTGCCGTAAACGAATATGATAGCAATGCTTCGAATAATTATGAAGTAGCATTTCGAGACATAAGAAATGTAAAGAAGCATATCGAAAAGTATATCTTAGCATTCAGTGCAATAAATAATAGAAGAGCGGATTACGCTTTACATTATAAATACGAAAGAGCTTGTTTGTTGATAGTCGATTTCAGTAGCTCTATACCTAAAATATACGATACAACCGAGCAGCTTATGGCTGACAATCTCCTACCCAAAGATACGGTAGCGTCAATGGATAAACTTGGTTTTTCTAATTTTGTATCAGATTTGCTGACTGTTTATAAGGATAGATTTTTGTGTAGATAGGTTTATTTGATACTTCTGGGCTAAAAGTTCATTAATATCCAAAGGGTTGGTAAGTGTGCGTAATTCGGAAAGTTCGTTGTTTGAGAAGTTGGGAATTGAGAATTTTTCAATGAAGTTTTTCTGGTAGCAAGGATAACCTCCATCAATGGCTACGCTTGTTTTACTGATGTAGTAATGCATCACATCAGAGTTTAATATTTTTTGTACTAAATCAATGTTTTCGATATTGGATAAAGGATTTTCGCATTGATTAAAAAGAGTATTTTGATCTTCTTGCGATTTAAAAAATATCCCATATCCGTTAGTAAACAGAGCCTCTTCATCATCAACCAACAAGAAGCGAGGTCTTTGGCTAAATGTGGGATTGAGCAGCCTCTTCCCAAATTTTGTCAATCCTTGCGTACGTCCCCACGCATAAAAAGGGTTGAATTGTACTTTCCCTTTGTCTCTCGAAAGCAACTCACTCTTTACGGACAAAAGATATTCGTAGCAATATGGATAAAGTTGCATAAATAACTCTTCGGCAATAATAGTCGCCGAACCATTTACTTTGTATGGAAATATAATTCTTCGTGCATTTTGCGGAATGTCATTCTGGCTTTTAAAGTCGGATATTTTAAAAACACTTCGGGTTATTTCATTCTCTATTTTGTATAATTTCCCGTCATATCCTGTTTTTAGGATGTAATTTCCTTTTCGATTGCTATTGTCCACAAAAAAAATGTCATCTTTCAGTGTCGCAATTCCTACGCAAATATCAAACATCTGCTTAATGGGTGTGCCGATGCTTTCTATATTTTCAATATTCTCTCTTTCGTCCGATTTTAACAATCTCCATTTTTTAGGTTTCAACTTAGAAAGAACGTTTACCGAACACTTTATTGAAGATAAAAA
>CAMTPA010000079.1 GCA_947074275.1 uncultured Bacteroides sp. | reverse complement strand
ATCTACACTAATCTTAACACTCTTTCCCTACACGACGCTCTTCCGATCTTCTCACCAAATTGGTCACTTACAATTCCCTTAATCACATTCTTATTTTTACCAATAATAGAATAATTCACAATAGTTACCTCTTTTTGCGCAAACACTGGTTTAGGATTTCCCATTCCAAATGGTTCTAGCAAACTTAATTGGCGTATCAAATCTTTCCGGATATAAGAAACTGGCATTGGGACATCTATTGTAATTTTTTCTATAAAATCATCTTCTGTTAAATTACAATTCTGGTTCATGGTCTTTGGGGCACTTTTATGTTTATATTCGCTTGGTTAAAGTCCGCTGAAATCTACTCCATCGAATACCAGTGTAGGGATTCGCCACGACGATGTGAGTCGTGCATCGTTGCCTGTCGCAGCAAGCGATGACCACAGAGTAAGCATATTGCCTGTGATGTTCATCTCCGAAATAGGTTGGGTAGCTTCTCCGTTCTCAATCAAGAAACCTTCTATGCCATACGAGAAATCACCAGTCGAACTGTTGCTATTACCGCCATTGAACCCAGTCACCAATATACCGTTTCCTACCTCTTTTATTAAGCCTTGCAAATCTTTGTCTCCTGCGCCCAAGACTAAAAGAGAGGGTGAGCTGATGGTCGGTTCACACTTCATTTTATTGGCGTTGTATGTATTGATGAAGTAAGTATTGAGTATACCATTCTCAAAAATAGGACGACGTTGGGTTGCTACTCCTTCATTATCAAAATAGCGAGCACCCGACGATTTTATTAAATGTGGTTCATCCATCAATGTCATTCTTTCTGAAACCACTTGTTTATAGAGTTTGTCGAGTAAAAAAGAATTCTTTTGTTGGATAGCTGCGCCATAGGTTGCGCTAAGTAGTGGTTGCAACAAACGGCTGGCAATGCGTGGCTCTATAATCATCGTGTATTTGCCCGATTGAATTTTCTTTTGTCCTATCTTGTCGAGTGCGTTTTTCAATGCCTTTGCGCCAATACCAGTTTTGATAAGTTGGTCGAAGTATAAGTTTGATTCATTCCAGCTTCCTGCCGGACGTGCTTCGCCCTCTCCTTTGATAGTGGCCGATGAAGACAACGAATACCAACTACTTTGAGTATTCCCTTCAAACCCATTGCTTGTCACCAGATAACGATGACTGTCACCATCTCTGAACGAAGAGGCTACCGAAATGATACGTTCGTCTTTTCCAAGTATTTCTTCGGCGGTGGCTTTTGCCAATGCTACTTTTTCGTCGGGGTTGATAGATGAGAATTTCTTGTCCATCAATTTCAAGTCGGGCATACCACCTTTGTAATATCTCGATTCATCGGGCAGCGTATATGCTTCGTCTTTACCAAGAAAGCGTGTAGCTTCCACTCCGTTTTTGATGAAAGCCTCCAACTCGTTTTTATTCAGTCGATTGGTGGTATAGGTGCCGAAGCGTCCATTCACATATATATAAATAGTCAAGCTATTTTCCGAAGCTTGTTTTAGGCGATCCATTTCACCATTGCGCAAATCAAAAGAGCTGCTTGAACCTGCATCAAGTGTGACTTTTGCTTGTTGGCATCCGTTTTTTAAGGCGTAGTCCATTGCCCATTGTGCCAGTTTTTTATTATTGTCCGAAATCATAGTTTCATTGCTATTAAGTTGTTTGTTAGCTTTCGCCACCTACTGTTAGTTTGCTCACCAATGCCGAAGGCATGCCACAAGTCACGGGGCACGACTGTCCATCTTTGCCACACGTCCAAGTACCATTGTCTATCTTGTCATTGTTGGCCACCATTGTGATGTCTGCCAATGCTTTAGGACCATTTCCTATGATGTTTATATCTTTGATGGGCTGTGTTAGTTTTCCATCTTCAATCATATACCCCGATTTTACGAAGAATGTAAAATCGCCTGGCCCAATTTGAACTTGACCGTTGGTGAAATTGTCTACAAAAATACCATTTTTCACGGTGGATATAATATCCGCTTCCGTGGCGTTGCCCGGCTCCATATAAGTGGCGCGCATACGAGGAATAGGCATATGACGGAACGACTCTCTACGCCCGTTTCCTGTTGGGTCTATTCCATAATGTTTTGCGCTAATGCGGTCGTGAATGTAGCTGGTTAGCACACCTTCCTTCACTAAATAGGTCTTTTGCCCCTCTACTCCTTCATCGTCAAAGTTCACAGAGCCTCGATTGAAAGGAATTGTACCATCATCAATAACCGAAATGTGCTCGTTGCAGATTTTCTTATTCAATTGGTCGGAGAATATAGATGTGTTTTTGCGGTTGAAGTCAGCCTCAAAAGCGTGTCCGATAGCTTCGTGCAGTAAAATGCCCGATCCTCCAGCACCCATCACTACTGGCATTTCACCTCCTTTGGGTTTGATGGCATTAAATAGAATTGAAGTTCTATCCACAGCTTCACGAGCCAGTATTTCCATTAAGTCGTCGTTCAAGAAATCATAACCCTTGCGGTAGGCACGTGAGGCGGTAGCATTTTCGGTTTTACCATTTTCCTCCATAATGCAGTTCACTCTAAACATCACCATTGGGCGGTAATCGTAATACATTATCCCATCGCTGTTGCAAAACAAAACGTGCGATGTTTCATCGCTCTGATTTGCATTTACTTTTATCACACGCTTATCCAATGCAAACACCTTGTCGTTTAGTTTTTGCAGATAAGGAATTTTATCTTTGATGCTAACCTCTTCCCACGGTGAGTTCACTGTGTAGTAGTTCTTCTTGATTGGTTGTTCGGTTAGTTTGGCTATTTTGCCTTTTTCACCTCCCGAGGCGATGCGTGCAGCAGTGTGTGCAGCGTTCAGCATATCCTTAAGTGTTACGTTCTCTACATAGGCATAGCCTGTTTTGTCACCCGAAAGCACACGCACTCCCATACCAAAGTCTATGTAAGAGTTGCTGCTGTTCACTACTCCGTCTTGCAAGTTCACCACATTGGTTATGGTGTGTTCAAAAAATAGGTCGGCGTAGTTGCCTCCTTTTTCGAGTGCTGCTGCAAGCACTTTGCGCAAATCGCTTTCGCTCACACCAAAGTGGTTCATAGCAGCGTCGGTGACGGTTTTAGAATCTCCTTTTATATTGAGCGGACCGCTGCTTTGCAATGCAGTAGATGCAGCTGCAAAAGAAGCGTTGGTGACGAGTGAACCCAAAAGAGCCAATCCACCCGTTCGTAAGAATAGTCGTCTGTCCATTTATAGATTGATAAATTAAAAATTAGCGTTTTATCTGTTTTCTGTCAGCAAACGTTCCAGCTCTTCAGCGTTCAGGCGCAAGTAGAGTTTGCCCATATAGGCCACCGATATACTTCCTACCTCTTCGGATACAATAATAGCGTGCGCATCGGATTCTTGTGAAATGCCCAGGCCAGCACGGTGTCTCAATCCCAAGTCTTTGGGAATATTCAAATCGTGTGCTACGGGTAAAATACACCCTGCCGCTTTTATTTTGTTGTTGCTGATGACGATGGCCCCATCGTGTAACGGACTGTTTTTGAAGAAGATGTTCTCAATTAGCCGTTGGTTTACGTCGGCATTAATAATTTCTCCCGTGGCAATCACGTCATTCAAAGGAACGTTGTGCTCAATTACAATCAGTGCGCCCTGTTTTCGTTTGCTCATATTGAGGCAAGCCATCACAATGGGCATTATCTCTTCGTGTGCGGTTTGCTTGTTTTTCTTCCGTGAGAAGAAACGAGCAATGGTGCTCACGTGTTTGTGCGAACCAAGTGTGAAAAGAAAACGGCGTATATCATCTTGGAAGATAATGATTAAGGCGAGAACTCCCACATTCATCAACGTGTTGAAGATAGAACCCAATAGTTTCATAGCCAACACTTGTGTGACAACCAGCCAAATGAGTAAGAATACCAATATACCTGTAAAAACCTTGATAGAGCCTGAAGCCTTCATTACCTTATATATATAGTAAAGCAAGCCAGCCACTAACAGGATGTCTATAATATCTTTTATTCCAAATTCAAAGAAAGGCGACATAGGTATTTAAGTGTTATGTAAATTGTATTAGGGTTGATATTGCTTAATAGCATTGGTAATGCGTATGGCCTCTACTGCTTCTTTCACATCGTGTACACGCAAAATATGTGCGCCTTTCATCAATGCAGCGGTGTTGAGCACCGAAGTTCCGTTGAGTGCTTCGGCTGGTGTGCTTCCTAAAAGCTTATATATCATCGATTTGCGTGATATTCCCACCAACAATGGTAGTTCAAACAAATGAAAGTCTTCTAAATGAGCCATTAATTCATAGTTGTGCTCTATGGTTTTGGCAAAACCAAAGCCGGGGTCGAGGATGATGTCGTTCACACCCAGTTGATGTAATTGAGATATTTTGTTGGCAAAATAGAGAAACACTTCGCGTAGCAAGTTGTCATAATCTGTATGTTGTTGCATTGTTTGGGGTGTCCCCTTCATGTGCATCATAATGTAGGGCACTTGTAATTTGGCGATGGTGGCAAACATATGCTTATCCAGTTCGCCGCCCGATATGTCGTTGACGATTGCTACCCCGTGCTCTTGCACGCATCGCTCGGCCACGGAAGCTCTGAAAGTGTCTACCGAAATGATGGCATCGGGAAAATGGCGATTGATAATGGCCAACCCAGTGCTCAAGCGTTGCATTTCTTCGTCGTCGGCAATGTCTACTCCATCGGGGCGCGAAGAGTATGCCCCTACATCAATCATCGAGCCTCCTTGTGCAAGTATCTGTTGCACCCGTTCCACAATTTGTGCTTCGGTTTGCACTCGGCTGTCGGCGTAAAAAGAGTCGGGAGTGAGGTTTAATATTCCCATCACTTGCGGTGTCGACAAATCGAGAAGCTGCCCTTTCACATTGATGTATTTTGGCTTGATGACCTTCATATATCTCCTAAGTTGTTATAGATTATTGCAAATGTATATATAAAAATCAAGATTATCTCCTTAACTTTGTTTCGATTTTAAAAAATTAAGGTTATGGAACTATCGGCTCTTTATCAACTGTTTCTGAATTGTGGAGTGGTGACTACCGACAGTCGCAACTGCGTGCCCAACTCTCTGTTTATTGCTCTGAAAGGTGATTCGTTCAATGGCAATCTGTTTGCTAAGCAAGCTTTGGAAAAGGGATGTGCTTATGCGGTGGTAGACGAAGCCTCGGCGGTGGCCGATGATAGCGGTCGCTATTTGCTGGTAAACAACTGTTTGGACACTTTGCAAGCATTGGCACATTATCATCGCAAAGAGTTGGGAACAAAAGTGATTGGCATCACTGGAACCAACGGCAAAACCACCACCAAAGAGTTGATAGCTGCCGTGTTGTCCAAATCGTATCGAGTACACTACACGCAAGGCAATCTGAACAATCACATAGGTGTGCCCCTCACCTTGCTTCGGATGACGATAGAACACGATATTGCAGTAATAGAGATGGGAGCCAATCATCTGGGAGAAATCAAGATGCTTGCCGAAATAGCCGATCCCGATTGTGGCATCATTACCAATGTAGGAAAGGCTCACTTGGAGGGGTTCGGTTCGTTTGAAGGGGTGGTAAAGACCAAAGGCGAGCTATACGATTATTTGCGTGCAAAACCCAACTCGATAGTTTTTCTTCATCACGAAAACGAATGGTTGCCCCCAATAGCTACGGAATTAAATTTGGTTGAATATGGCTCGTCTGCCGGGTTGTTTGTAAGGGGATACATTACCGATAATTCGCCCTATCTGTCATTCGACTGGCAGCACGGCGATGATGACTACAATCAAGTGAATACACAGCTGATAGGTGACTACAACTTCACCAATGCGTTGGCGGCGGTTGCCATAGGTCGCTATTTTGAAGTAGATGAGCAGGATATATGCGATGCGTTGAATCAATATACACCGCAAAACAATCGTTCGCAATTGCAGCGCACGGCTCACAACACACTGATAATTGATGCCTACAACGCCAACCCCACCAGTATGATGGCGGCATTGCAAAACTTCAGGCAGATGAAAGCAGAACATAAAATGCTGATATTGGGCGATATGCGCGAGCTGGGAAAAGAGAGCCTTGCCGAACATCAACGAATTGTGGACTTTTTGCGTGAGGCGGCTTTTGAGCGTGTTGTGCTGATAGGCGAACAGTTTGCTGAGTTGCGCTCAGGTTATATTTCTTATCCCGATGTTCAGCATTTCATCGCTGATGTGGAGATGAGCGAACCAAGTGGATACACCATTCTTATCAAAGGATCGAATGGCGTGAAGCTTCATTCAGTTGTGCCTTACTTATAAAATACTCCAAGTTTGTCAAGTTCTATTTGTAGGTTTTAGACAGAAAAGATGCAAAATGCTATTTGTTTATAAAGCGTTAATTATCAGATAGTAGCACGGCCTTGCAGCAAGTGTTTTCTGTTCGTTTAGCTGGCAAGGCCTTTCCAGCGTGGTAGCAAGGCCTTTCCAGCGTGGTAGATAGGCCTATCCAGGATGGTAGATAGCTATACCTACCAATTCACGTATGGATACCTAAAAAAATAAAGCACTTTAATTACGAAACTTGCGTCGTATATAAGGGCGAATGAGATGGAAAGCAATGAGGCTTGCCGTGAGAGAACCCAGTGAATTGGCAACAAAATCCGCCCAGTCGCCACCCCGATAATCGGTGCAATACTCCTGAAGTAGCTCTACGCAACCACTGAATAAAATGGGGCATAGTGTGCCGCCAAACCAAGCGTGCCACATCGGTGCGTTTTTTTGCTTCCGGTGTCCCCATAAAAACTCTACCCAAAGCATCCCCGATAGCCCTCCATACATACAAAAGTGAACAATCTTATCTATATGCGGAATCTTTGATAAATCGGTATCAGTGGGTGGCTTGAAAAAAGAAAGATAGACAACGGCGGCGATTACGATAAAGGAAATAGGGTATTTGCGAATATAATATAGCATTGTTTAATAAATTATATATTGGGCGCAAATGTAGTAGGAAATTTTTATATTTGCACTTTAAAGGTATTAAATTCTTTCGATTTGTAAGAAACAAGGCTATTATGATAAAAGGTGGAAGAGCCAATTTTGGCAGTAGAATGGGAGTGATTTTGGCATCGGCAGGTTCGGCAGTAGGGTTGGGTAACATTTGGAGATTTCCTTACGAAACGGGCAATTATGGTGGTGCCGCATTTATACTGATTTATTTAGGATGTATTTTCTTGTTGGGACTTCCTATAATGGTGGCGGAATTTGTGATTGGTCGTCGCTCGCAAACCAATACAGCGGGGGCTTATCAGCGATTGGCACCAGGCACCCATTGGCGGTGGTTAGGGCGTATGGGAGTACTCGCAGGATTTTTGATTCTAAGCTTCTATTCGGTGGTGGCAGGATGGACTTTGGAGTATGTAATGGAGGCACTGGGCAATGGTTTCGCAGGCAAAACCCCCGATGAGTTTATTCAGTCGTTTCAATCTTTTTCGAGCAATCCGTGGAAACCTACCATTTGGCTTGTTGCCTTTTTGCTGTTTGCTCATTTCATTATTGTAAAAGGGGTAGAAAAGGGGATTGAGAAATCTTCTAAAATATTGATGCCCTTGCTTTTTGTGCTGATTCTGGTGTTGGTGGGATGTTCAGTCTCTCTGCCGGGAGCAAAAAGTGGTATTGAGTTTTTGCTAAAACCAGATTGGAGTAAAGTAGATAGCAACGTGTTTTTGGGGGCGATGGGGCAAGCTTTCTTCTCTTTGAGTTTGGGGATGGGATGTCTTTGTACTTACGCTTCTTATTTTAACAAAAACACCAATCTCACTCGCACAGCTTTTAGTGTGGGCATTATAGATACTCTTATTGCTATTTTGGCAGGTTTTATCATTTTTCCAGCTGCTTTTTCGGTAGGTATTCAGCCCGATGCAGGCCCCAGTCTGATATTTATCACACTGCCCAATGTGTTTCAACAAGCATTTAGCGGTGCGCCGTGGCTTGCCTACATCTTCTCGGTGATGTTTTATGTGCTTTTGGCACTTGCTGCACTTACATCTACTATTTCACTTCACGAAGTGGCTACCGCTTATCTTCACGAAGAGTTTAAATTGTCGCGCAAGCGTGCTGCGTGGCTTGTTACAGGTAGCTGTATGTTTTTAGGTGTGCTTTGCTCACTCTCATTGGGAATAGGAAAAGGTCTCACACTCTTTGGGTTAAACCTTTTCGACCTTTTCGACTACGTCACTGCCAAAATAATGCTACCTCTTGGTGGTATGTTTATCTCCATATTTGTAGGGTGGTATCTTGATAAGAAAATCGTATGGGAAGAGATTACCAATAATGGCACACTGAAAGTTGGTGTGTATCGAGCCATTGTGTTTATCTTAAAATACATTGCGCCAGTGGCTATTGGCGTAATCTTTATCAACGAGCTGAACTTGATATAAACCGTTATGTGGAAAGACTTCTTCTATTTCACCCGTTCCGAGCGTCGAGTGGTGCTATTGTTGATTGTACTTATATTAATGGTGTGTGTGGCACACTGGGCAATGCCAATGCGCGATGATGGTTTAAATATCGATGAAGAACATTTTCACGAAGAATATATGGCCTTTGTTGGTTCGCTTCGACAGGTGGAAAAAGAAAAAGAGATTGGCCTCACTCGAAACGAACGGTTGGTGAAAAAGGAATTGAAGTTGGTGGAATTCGACCCAAACAGGGCGGATTCCACCACTTTTGCTAATGTAGGGCTACCGGGCTGGATGATTGCGAATATCGAAAAGTATCGCTCCAAAGGTGGGCGGTTTCGTAAGGCTGAAGATTTTGCTAAAGTATATGGATTGACTGATTTGCAGTATCAGACGCTTGTTCCCTATATTGTGATAGAAGAGCTTCCGAGGCAAGGTGTCGATACGATGCGTTTGTTGGTGCAAGCTCCTATTGATTCATTTCCTTCGATTGTAAAATACGAAGTGGGAACGGTGATTGACTTGAATGCAGCCGATACAGTAGAGTTGAAAAAGATTCCGGGAGTGGGGAGTGCCATTGCTCGAATGATTGTTCGCTATCGTGAACAGTTGGGCGGATACTATGATGTATCTCAGTTGAGCGAAATACAGTTGCGCGCCGACGTGTTATCAAGATGGTTGGTGGTGGACAAAGATTCTATTCGGAAAATGCCAATCAACAGAATGGGAATTGAGGCACTCAGAAAACATCCTTATCTCAATTTTTATCAAGCAAAAGTGGTTGTGGAGCATCGGAAGAAACGAGGGCGAGTGAAAAGTTTCCAAGAACTCGCCCTTTATGAAGAGTTTACAGAATACGACTTCAATAGGTTGCAACATTACGTGTGGTTTGATTAAAAAAAAGATGCATTCTTATCAAGAAGATAAGAATGCATCACACACAAACAAAACAAACACTCTACTTAATAATCTTCGCAGACACTCTGTAGAGAAGCGTTGCAAATATATGAGTTATTGTTAATATATCAATATCTACGGGCTTAAATCTTTTGTGATTTAATATATAGATTCTTTTGTTAACTGTTAGTAACAATGCCGTCGGCAATATGGATGGTTCTATCGGTAGTTTGAGCCAAACCCTCATCGTGTGTGACGATAACAAATGTTTGTCCGAAATGCTCGCGAAGCTGAAAGAACAGTTGATGCAGCTCTTCTTTACTGTGTGAATCTAAGCTACCCGAAGGCTCATCGGCTAAAATAACTGCGGGGTTGTTGACAAGTGCTCGGGCAACAGCCACTCGCTGTTTCTCTCCACCCGACAATTCATTGGGTTTATGCGTAGCTCTATTTGATAGATTCATAAAAGACAATAGCTCCTTAGCTTTTTCAGTAGCTTCTTTAGACGATTTCCCGGCAATCAATGCTGGAATCATAATGTTTTCTAAAGCTGTAAATTCGGGAAGAAGTTGATGAAACTGAAACACGAAACCAATGTGCTTATTTCGAAATGCAGAGAGTTCCTTCTCTTTCATCTGTTTGATGTGAATATCATTGATGTGTACATTGCCGCCATCGGGCTCATCGAGTGTGCCCATAATTTGTAGTAGTGTAGTTTTTCCAGCTCCACTCGGCCCTACTATGCTTACTATTTCGCCTTTGTTGATAATTAAATCAACTCCTTTCAACACTTCCAAAGAACCAAACTTTTTGGTAATTCCTTCTAATCTAATCATAATGATTTTGGGTTTATCACAATCTTTTAATCACATATTCTGCCAAATAACAGCCAAATACAGCCGGCATATAGCTCACTGTGCCGCAAGTTGATTTTTTGTTTCGTTCGTCATCGGTTAGTATCACAGCATTCGCATCAGCTTGCTCAGTGCTGAATACAACAGGTAGTTTTCGCTTTACCCCCATTTTTTGTAGGCGTTTGCGCACTGCTTTGCTCAGCCCACAATGATAAGTGTCCCAAAGGTCGGCAAAGCGAACCTGCGTAATATCGCTTTTTGCTCCTGCGCCCATACTCGACACTATTTTTATTCGACGTTGAAACGCATTGTATATTAAGTAGCATTTGGGACTGAGTGTGTCTATGGCATCAATTACGAAATCGAAAGTGGCACTGTCTAATAAAGATGGTATATTCTCATCTTTCAGAAAAATAGGATGTACAGTAAGCTCTATATCAGGATTAATCGATTTCAACCTTTGTGCTACTACGTCTGCTTTTAGTTGTCCCACGGTTGAAGAAAGAGCTGGTAGCTGGCGGTTGATGTTGGTAGGCTGCACAGTGTCGGCATCTACAATTGTCATTTTCCCTACTCCTGCTCGGCACACCATTTCGGCTGCATAGGCACCTACACCGCCCAAACCTACTACTAAAACGTGAGCATTTTTCATACGCTCCATCTTTGCGCTACCCAGTAATATTTCAGTTCTTTGTTTCCAGTTTTCCATCAATTCTTTTTAAACCATTTATAAAACCATTGCCCCATCTTATCGTAATGCTGCGAATCATTGTAACCACGTGGGTCGGAAAACGATACGATTTCTTGTGAATCTCCAAATTGTTCGGGATAAAGTACAATGAGACTATTGTTTGCAAAGTATTTGCTAAGCTGTGTGGGTAGCTTCTCAAAAGATGGCTCGTAGGATATAGAACCGCGACGAGCACTAATTACTACCAATAGATGATCGAAATTGACCTCACCTGTTAAGAGTAATAAATCATCCCACTCCTCTAATACAGAATACTCGGCTAATGTGCTGTTTGATGCTTTCTTAACGACTAACTGTAAATGTTTCAACGTTTCCTCGTTGGCGTGAAACTGCACCCGGCAACTAAGCAGTGTAGACATTCTGCAAAAATGTTCCACCCATTTTACAAAACCCGTTTCATATTCGGCCTTTGGCGGGATGGCAATGATAATACGTCGCAATGTATTGACTGGTATTAAGAACTTTGCAATCATTACTTCTCGGTGTGTCCCTTTTAGCAAACTCTCTGCCAAGTTTCCGAAAAATGAATCTACAATATTTGCTTTACGGTGTAATCCGATAACAACATCGGTTATTTCGTGCTCTTTGATGGTGTGGATAATACCCGATGCGATGTTTAAATCATAACGGCTCACCATTCCCATTTCTACATCTGCCGAAGCTGCAATCATAGCCGCTTTCTCTAAATTTCGTTTACCTTGTATCTCTTTGTTGCTCGATTCGTTATTGTCGTTAATCACATTTAGAGCCACAAGTCCGTTCTTTTGTTTGTTGTCTTTTATTACAAGAGCCAAGTTTATCAATTCTTCCAATGTTTCAGGATTTGCAACGGGAATCAGGATTTGTTCTTTCCGTTTCTTGTTGCCCTCTTGCGCTTCTTGTAGCTCTTGATGCAATGCAAAATTGCGTGCAGATCGTTCGGTCACCAAAGAGCTGATGATGCAGGTGAATAAAATCATTACCACCGTTCCGTTTAGTACATCATCATTCAATAGCCGCTCTCCATTTTCCATAATAATGTTGTGGCCAATAAGGACGGCGGCCAATGTAGCGGCTGCTTGTGCGTTGCTCAATCCAAACATCATACTACGCTCGTTGGCGTGCATTCTATATATCTTTTGAGTAATCCAAGCAGCAAGCCATTTGCTGAATGTGGCCACAATAGTCATAATCAGTGCCACTTTGAGTGCGCCAAATCCTGTAAATAGGCTACGCACGTCAATAATCATTCCTACCCCAATCAGGAAATAAGGAATAAAGAGCGCATTTCCCACAAACTCCAATCTATTCATTAAAGGTGATACGTGAGGGATTAACCTGTTGAGTACCAAACCTGCTAAGAATGCGCCTAAGATACCCTCCATCCCAACAATTTCCATCAAGCCCCCACCCAAGAAAACCATTGCTAACACAAATACGAACTGCATTACATTGTCGTCGTATTTGCGGAAAAACCATCTGCCGATGCGTGGGAAAAAATAGATGATAAGAAAACCCAATATAGCAACTTTGGCAACTAATATCAACCAGAATAAACCACCCGTAGTGCCTTTGTACATACCACCTATCACTGCAAGCACTATCAATGCAAGAGTCACGGTAATGGCTGTTCCGCCAATTGTGATGTTTACGCTGCGAAGACGTGATAATCCATATCTACTAATGATGGGGTAGGCTATAAGGGTGTGAGAAGAATACATACTGGCCAATAACACGGCAGTAGTAAATCCATAGCCCAGCAACTCCATACTACTCCATACGCCCAGTATCATAGGAATGATAAACGTGATACTACCAAAGACAAACGCTTTTGTCCGATTCTTTTTAAAATCTTCCATATCCATTTCAAGACCAGCAAGAAACATAATGTAGTAGAGACCAACCTTTCCGAAAAGCTCAAAACTGCTGTCACGCTCCAAAATGTTGAATCCGTGTTCGCCTATCACTACACCAGCCAAAATCATACCAATGATGTGTGGGATATGGAGGCGACCCAAGATGATAGGGGCGAATAAAATAATGATTAAAACAAGAAAGAATATCCACGTAGGATCTGTAATTGGTAAGTTCAGATTAAAATCAAACCACTGCGTCATTATCTTAAGTTTTCGGATTTCTCTGCAAAATAACGAAAAAGTTATCAATATTAGGATTAAATGTTATAATTTTGCAGCCAATTACTTCAAAAAATGGATTAATAGTAAGAAAAAGTATTCACTAAAACAAAAGAGTAAAAAGATGAAAGTAGCTATTGTTGGCGTAAGCGGAGCTGTGGGACAAGAATTCCTACGTGTGCTCGATGAAAGAAATTTCCCGTTGGATGAATTGGTGTTGTTCGGCTCTAAACGCAGTGCTGGAACCAAATACACCTTCCGCGGTAAAGAAATCGAGGTTAAACTTTTGCAACACAACGATGACTTCAAGGGAGTGGATATTGCATTTACATCGGCTGGTGCTGGTACTTCTAAAGAGTTCGAAAAAACAATTACTAAGTATGGTGCGGTGATGATTGACAACTCAAGCGCATTCCGTATGGACAATGATGTACCCTTGGTAGTGCCCGAGGTGAACGCTGAAGATGCAAAAGATCGTCCACGTGGTGTGATTGCCAATCCTAATTGTACTACCATTCAAATGGTGGTTGCATTGAAGCCTATCGAGCAACTCTCACATATAAAAAAGGTTCACGTGGCTACTTATCAAGCTGCGAGTGGTGCTGGTGCTGCTGCAATGGATGAGTTGTATGAACAGTATCGTCAAGTATTGGCAAATGAACCTGTAACTGTTGATAAATTCGCCTATCAGTTAGCGTTCAACTTGATACCTCAGGTAGATGTGTTTACTGAAAATGATTATACAAAAGAGGAAATGAAGATGTTTAACGAAACTCGCAAGATTATGCACTCTGACGTAGCAGTTAGTGCCACTTGTGTACGTGTTCCCGCTCTTCGTGCTCACTCTGAAAGTATTTGGATTGAAACAGAAAGTCCTGTATCCGTAGAAGAAGCTCGTGAGGCATTTGCAAAGGCCGATGGTGTGGTTTTGAAAGATACACCTGCTGAAAAAGAATATCCAATGCCATTGTTCCTTGCTGGCGAAGACCCTGTTTATGTGGGTCGTATCCGCAAAGATTTGACCGATGAATGCGGCTTGACTTTCTGGACGGTAAGCGATCAAATTAAGAAAGGTGCAGCTTTGAATGCTGTTCAAATAGCCGAATACTTGATTAAGGAAAACAATATCTAAAACCGAAGATTAGAAATAGATAATGAATATGAAAGAGCCAGACGAATCGACTTGTCTTGGCTCTTTCTTTTTGTATATACATTACTGGCGAGTTCTATTTAATTGAGCATTAAATTCATATACGAGTGTAAAGGTGTAAGAAGTTGTTTGCAAAGTTCATTAATACTTATTTCTTCAAAGGTTGTATCGATGGGTATATTAGATGCAGTGCAAGTTCCATTGGTCAGATGATAATAATTGTTATTGCACGCTATCTGTTTATCTATAAGCTTTATTTTTAGCTCTTTTTCGGGAAATACTGTTGCATAATCTTGAAGAAACGTAGATGCGTCAATAATCCGAGCCATTCCCAATGGGTGCTGTGGTATTACGTTGCTGCTTGGTGCGTTCCTCATTATTTTTTTTGTGGGAAAATCTGTTGATAGAGCCTTTATTATACTTGCCCTACTTTCCTCATTGTTGCTCATTAGCTCATTGATTTCAATAACCTCACTCTTTTCATAAGCTACTGTAAAAGCTGTAATTTCTTTATTTTGTTTGGCAATGTATATACCGAGACCGTTGCAAAACCATTCAACTCTAAAATTATTCATCTTTTGTACGTTTTT
>CAMTPA010000078.1 GCA_947074275.1 uncultured Bacteroides sp. | reverse complement strand
AACTCTTTTGAGTTTCTGTGTAATATATCAAGAACCTCGCGATTTAGTGTAGATATATATATTCCATTTGAATCATATAAAGAGTAATAGTTTCTTTTCATTATCAGATAAGTAGGTAACCATAAATCTATAAGTCCCTGTTTTAATTTAAACGGACGACATCTTAATATTTTCAACAATTCACCTATTTTCTTTGGTTTTTCAGATGCACTATACATAAACATCTCGCATGCCTCCCATAAAGCAAAAAATGAGCTGCTAGGTTCTGGAGCAACTAAATCATATACACCAAATTGACTTTTGTGCATATTAGTATTTTGCAACAAAGTTTTATAGATTGTTTTTTCAGGTGGAAACTTCGCTTCTTCAAAACCTAGATTTCGATCATTAACACCTTCAAGTAATCGCTCTAAATATTTCACTCTTGCAAGAGACATTGCACCACTAGGCTTATGTTTATTGACCATTTCATTTATGAAAATAGGAGTATGATAATACACTTCTTCACAAATGATAGATAACAGTTTGTTAAATTCCGTTTTATCATTAATTGTAATAGTCGCACCTTTGTAAATCCAAACTACATCATTAGAAAAAGAGAATAGTGAATAGAGAATAGCTTTGTTTAATTGTTCTTTCTCAAATGTAAGTAAAGAGTTTAATTCGCGCTTCGCTACTGTATCTTTATCATCAATTGATAAACATAAAACATTTTCTAGTTTATCAATCTCCCAAATATGTTCAATGATAATATCTGTGTTTTTAAAATACGCATACAATATGGCTTCCTTACATTTTGATGAGCACTCAATAACTCTTTCAATAGATTTAATATTATCATTAAACACTAAATTTATATATCCATCAATTTCATTTGTTGGTATTATGATTAAAGGTTCTTCTGATATTGTATATTGAAAATACCTTGGTGTTCCTTTTTGAAAATACACTGAGTTGGCAAACTCTAAAGGTAGATTAAAGTTATTATTCAATTTACTTACAATATCTTTAGATCGAGGAACTCTGCCAGCAGCTTGAAGCAATTCCTCTTCAATATTCACATCTGTACCATCAAATATTACATATTGCGATCTATATTTAGCATATCTAATTATTTGACTTTTCTCTAGAATAGCTAATAATAAATAAGGTTCATCAACACCTAAAGCATTCTTAATATATGTATAAAATCTATCTTTCGGCATACTAGTTCCTGCTGAACCAAATAGATTAAGCAATCCTATTGATTTTATGATTTTCGATGCATCTGATATTTGTTCAATCTCTAAAAAACCTTCCACTTTTTCTAATGCTACACGCATTGCACTCCAACTAGAAGAGTCAGAATTAACCTCTGAAAGATATGAATAAAAATTATATATTATATAGTCATATACGTTAGCTAAATTATATGTTTTTGTAGGATGATCATTAAATTCATTCAAGGTGCCACTACCTTGTGAAGCCAAAAATGAAAATAGTGTTCTCTCATTTTGTCCATACCGTTGAATCGCAAGAGTAAGTGCTTGCGCTGCAAACACGTCCATCGGATACAGTTTTTCAGCAACCTCATATTCAAAAGTAGAGCTTATAAATTTAGATTCTCTAGCAATATCATACAATTCTTTAAAACTTTTATTAAGCCTTTTAGATACTCTTTGTTCCAAATAAGCTGCAGCCAAATGAAGCAATTGTTCTACAGGCTCATTAAAGACTATTTCTCCAAATCGGCCTTTGACTTTTATCCATTCATTTCTTTGGCTTTCAGATAATTTTTTTGCGTACGAGTTAAAATTTTGATGTAAAGTTGTCAGTAGAATAATATTTTTATTAGGATCATTGACAAACTCTGCAAGCTGTTGAAGTGTATATAATTCCTTTTCAGGATTATTCTTTGCTGCATACTCCAATATCTTACCAAATTCATCTATAGCTATAAATAAGAATTCCTCTTTACTACATACATCAGTATAATAAGACAATAATGCATCAAACAAATTGACAGAATTAAATTCCTGAGGAAGATGTTTCAGTATATTTGTTTTGATTGATTCATACTCACCTACTATTGGAAGTAATTTAAACTTTTTAAAACCATTGAATTGTCCAACGTTGTTAGTTAATTTATAGTGAGGATTTTCTAAGCTATGCTTTAGGGCTAAAATAAAACTTGACTTGCCAGTTCCATAAGATCCTATTATGTTAAATGAATGTACTCCACTATTGAAAGAATTTATAATATTACCAACCACACAGCGTGCATTTTGTGTAATAATATAATCTTGTTCATTAAAAGAAGTTTGTTTTATATTTACTGAAGGTAATTTCATAATTCTTATCTATAATAGCTATCAAGCACGTCTGTTTCTTCAAATATTCGTCTAAATTGCAATTCCTTAATCCCTGCGTTGTCGGAAAAAATAATTTCTGTTGGATAAAGACAACATACTCTATCTATGATTTCCAATAATTCATTGTTATCCAAACAAAATATAAGTGATAATTCTTGTAATAACTCAAATGAAACGCTCATAGTATCACCTTTTGACTTGATTATTGCATATAAGAATATCTCTGCAGGAATATTATTTTGGTTTATATAATTAAAAATCCATGTTTCTTTATCGCTACCTACTCGAATAAGATTAAGAGGCGATAGTAAAGTATTCTGTTCTTCTATATTTTCTTTACCATAATTGCAGTAGTTATGAAGTAACACATCAATATCTTTTTTAACAGTACTCTCGTTGTATAACTTTGAATATAATCCATTAAAACATATCGTCTTTATGAAATTTTGCAATTTCACTTTATCTATTTCGTTTCTAAGTCTATGGAAGTCTATAAAAGTAATTTTGTATATCGTGGAATAGTTATTGTTTATTAGCATAAAATGCAAAAGCCAAAGTGTTCCCATATTTTCAAAATATGGGTCTTTGCCATCAATATCATTTAATAAATAATCAGCTATATCTGTTACCGTATTCTCCGCGTTTAGGAAGTTAAAGGCTTTCATCCAGAACTTAATGGAGGAAACCATATTTTTCCCAACGCCTAAATGTATGACGGCATCATCCGAGTTGAAATTCCCTTCGTTGCATATAAAATCATACCCACGTTTAAGCCAATGTGTTTTGCACCTAAATGTTTCATGTCCTGAAAATACTGGTCTGCTCATATTTTTTTTATTTTTATTCAATAATTCTCGTCTACAACCATTTAGAATAATTGTAATTTGATTAAGTGCTTTAATATAAACACTAGGTAGATTATTACATCAATAGCATAAAATTCACATATCATCATTCTGATTTTCAACTATTTACCTACCTGTATATTTTTACTCAACCAAGCATTTTTGGTCATGTATTATTTTGTCATTCCGCCAAATTTGTTTGACATTACTTGCAAAGATAAATAATCCATTCTATAAAATAGCAGGATAGATTTAAAATATTTTATAGCTTCACCATGCCCTAGAAAAAGTTCACATATTCAATAACTATTAAAACACAACCCATTTCAGGTTATCACACAGTTTCACCAAATCCAATCCCTTGAAACTTTTGTTTCAACAAGGCGAAACTTTTGTTTCAAGGCGGAGAAACTTTAGTTCCAAGGCGGTGGAACTAAATGGAGTAAGTATAGCTAATAAATCCGTTCAAAACAGCCAGTCAATAGACTATTAAAAGTCAGCGCATCAACTGTTCACATTCTGCATATCAACCATTCACATTCTGCACGTCAACTGTACATATTCTGCAATCTGCCGTGGGGAATATAAACTTTTGGGGTAATTGGTTGGTTGTCTCAACTTAATTTCTAACTTTGCGTTATCAACCTTTTAAATAGTTACAACAATGGAATATACAATACAAGCCAACGCAAGTGGCACACGCACCATATTGGTTTCGGAAGAGAATCTTAGAACCATCGAGAAATATGCTTTGTTTCGCCACTTGATAGATAGCAACGGGATAGTGGACGAGGATGTGCTCGAAAAACTACGCCTGAACGTGCGCTCGCTCATTGCCAGCCAAGAAAAGGATAGCAAAGACCTGCTCGACCTGTGTATTGATGTGATTTATCATAGCAATATGAAGGCTTTCGGACTGCAACAACTCATTCGTTTATACCTAAGCTGGCTACAGTCGCAGCCTGCCGAGGAAGAGGAGTAGATAGATATGACTACCATTAACACTTGCGGACTGTTGGACTACAGTCCGCTGATACCTGCCATAAAAGCAATGTATAGCACCCCGAAAGGCGAGGTGCTGGAGATTATTATGGACAATGCTGCCGCTTTTCACGACCTGAAAACCTACCTTGCCGAACAGAAAGTGGGCTTTCGCGAAATATACCAAGGCGAGCAGATGACCATTCAGTTTTCTGTTTAAAAAAACGCTTTTTACCAACCTCGATGGATGTATTTCTCATTATCATAGGCATACTGCTACTACTGATGGGGTTTGTGGGCTGTGTGCTGCCCGTAGTTCCGGGCACTCCCCTTGCCTACTTGTCGCTGGTGGCTCTTCACTTCACCAGCCTTGCCAGCTTTTCGGCCAAGCAACTCATTGTTTGGCTCATATTGGTAGTAGCGATGCAAACGGCCGACTACCTTATACCGATGATGGGCGTGAAAAAATTTGGTGGTAGCAAATATGGCAACTGGGGCTGCTTGATAGGCACTGTGATAGGTGTGGTTTTTTTTGCGCCGTGGGGTATCTTGATTGGCCCGTTTGCTGGTGCTTTTGTGGGCGAGCTTATTGCAGGCAAAAAGGCCGACTTGGCATTCAAAGCTGGCTTCGGTGCTTTTGTTGGATTCCTTTTTGGCACCATCCTAAAGATCGGTCTTTGCGGCTGGTTTGCGTTTTGCTTTATCCGCGCGCTGGTGCAATAGGCTCTTACATCTACATATTTCTCAGACTTTTGTCTGTTAATACTCTCCGCTCACTTATCTAAAATAACCTTACATTTCTTCATCTTGCATTTATTCTATCTATCTTTGCAAGATGAAAGAATACAAGTTGACAGATTGGCTGCCCACCACCAAAAAGGAGATGGAGCTTCGCGGATGGGACGAATTGGATGTAATTCTGTTTAGTGGCGATGCGTATGTAGACCACCCCTCGTTTGGTGCGGCGGTGATAGGCCGACTGCTCGAAGCGGAAGGATTGAGAGTGGCCATTGTGCCACAACCCAACTGGAGAGACGATTTGCGCGACTTCAAGAAGCTGGGTCGCCCACGTCTGTTTTTTGGCATCAGTGCCGGGTGCATGGATTCGATGGTGAACAAATACACCGCCAACAAGCGTCTGCGCAGCGAAGATGCCTATACCCCCGACGGACGACCCGATATGCGCCCCGAATATCCCACCATTGTATATAGCAAGATATTGAAAGAGCTTTATCCCGATGTGCCCGTAGTGATAGGTGGCATTGAGGCAAGCCTACGCCGACTGACGCACTACGACTATTGGCAAGAGAAGGTGCAGAAAAGCATTTTGTGTGATAGTGGTGCCGACTTGCTGATATATGGTATGGGAGAAAAGCCCATTGTGGAGCTATGCAAAAAGATGAAGGAGCTGGCCGATGGAACTATCCCAACCGATATTCCACAAACCGCCTACATCGCACCGAGCATAGTGGCCCTGCCCGATGATGTGGTGCTACACTCACACGAAACGTGCCTGAAAGAGAAGAAGAAACAAGCTGCCAACTTTAAGCACATCGAAGAGGAATCGAACAAATACGAGGCATCGCGCATATTGCAAGCGGTGGGCAAAGAAACCATTGTGGTGAATCCGCCCTACCCACCTATGTCGCAAGCCGAACTGGATCGTTCGTATGAGTTTCCTTACACCCGATTGCCTCACCCCAAATACAAAAACAAGCGCATACCAGCCTACGATATGATAAAGTTTTCGGTAAACATTCACCGAGGTTGTTTTGGCGGCTGTGCTTTCTGCACCATATCGGCACACCAAGGCAAATTTATTATGAGCCGCAGCAAAGAGTCTATATTAAAAGAGGTGAAAGCGGTGGCGCAACTGCCCGACTTCAAAGGCTACTTGAGCGACTTGGGAGGGCCGTCGGCCAATATGTATATGATGCGTGGACGAGACGAAGCGGTGTGCAAAAAGTGCAAACGCCCCTCGTGCATTCACCCCAAAGTGTGCCCCAACTTAAACACCGACCATCGCCCCTTGCTCGATGTGTATAAAGCGGTAGACTGCTTGCCCGAAATCAAGAAATCATTCATCGGCAGTGGAGTGAGGTATGACTTGCTGCTACACAGAAGCAAAGACGATGCCATAAACAAAAGCACCGAGAAATACACGCGCGAACTAATAGAACACCACGTGAGCGGACGACTGAAAGTGGCTCCCGAACACACCAGCGACCGTGTGCTCGATGTGATGCGCAAACCCTCTTTCAAGCAGTTTGAAGAGTTTAAAAGAATATTCGACCGCATCAACAAAGAGGCAGGCTTGCGCCAACAGCTAATTCCCTACTTCATATCGAGCCACCCCGGATGCACCGAAGAGGATATGGCAGAGCTGGCGGTAAAAACCAAACAAATGGATTTTCATTTGGAACAGGTGCAAGACTTCACCCCCACACCAATGACCGTAGCCACCGAAGCGTGGTACACGGGCTATCACCCCTACACGCTCGAGCCTACCTTTAGCGCACACAGCAAAAAGGAGAAGTTGGCACAGCGTCTTTTCTTCTTCTGGTACAAGCCCGAAGAGCGAAAAAACATCATCAACGAATTGCGCCGCATCGGTAGACAAGACTTGATAGACAAGCTATACGGAAGGCGTTAGGGCGATAATCTCACGAAGTATCTCGACGGCTGTCTCTACATTGGGCACATCTTTGATTACCATTGACCTACGGCCGTCGGGCTCGCGCAGCACACAGCGACGGGTGTATTTCATCATATAAGAAAGCACCTTAGAAAACATCTCGCTTTTGTAGAATGGGCTTTCGGGGTTGTTGACAAAAAAGAGGGTCATTCTTCCACCTTTCAAGAATATCTTCTCTACCCCTATGCGTGCCGCCAATCGTTTGAGTGGCACTACGCGAAGCAGTTCCTCAGTCTCGCGTGGCACTACTCCGAAACGGTCTTCGAGCCTTGAGCGGAAATCAACCACATCTTTATCAAGCGTCATACTATCCAGCTCGCGATAGAGCAACATACGCTCGCTGCTTCCTGTGACGTAGGTAGCAGGCAATAGTAACTCCAAGTCGCTCTCTATCTGGCACTCTTCCACAAAGTTTTCTCCACTAATGGTGCCGTTGGCATTCAGTTCCTCGGCATAGAGTTCGGCAAACTCATTGGTTTTAAGCTCGCGCACCGCTTCCGAAAGAATCTTGTGGTAGGTTTCATATCCCAAATCGGCGATAAAGCCACTTTGCTCTGCACCAAGCATATTTCCAGCCCCCCGAATATCCAAATCTTGCATAGCGATGTGAATGCCACTCCCCAAATCACTAAAGTTTTCGATAGCTTGCAAACGTCGCTTGCCTTCGGGGGTGAGCGATGACAATGGAGGAGCCAACAGATAACAGAACGCTTTCTTATTGCTACGTCCCACACGTCCACGCATCTGATGCAAATCGCTTAATCCAAAATTCTGAGCTTGATTAATAATAATGGTGTTGGCATTGGGTATATCGATGCCACTTTCGATAATGGTAGTAGCAAGTAACACATCGTAATCGTAGTTGACAAAATCGAGAATCACTTGTTCCAACTTATTGGGTTCCATCTGCCCGTGACCTATCGCCACACGACAATCGGGGATGTTGCGCTCAATCATCGCCTTCAACTCGGGCAGGTTGGCTATGCGGTTGTTCACAAAAAACACCTGCCCATTGCGGCTCATCTCAAAGTTGATAGCATCAGTAATAATCTCTTCGTTGAAGGTGTGCAGCTCGGTTTGTATGGGATACCTGTTGGGCGGAGGCGTAGAGATAACGCTCAAATCGCGTGCGCCCATCAGCGAAAACTGCAACGTGCGTGGGATGGGTGTGGCAGTCATCGTGAGCGTGTCTACATTTACTTTGAGATGACGTAATTTCTCTTTCACCGAAACACCAAATTTCTGTTCCTCGTCTACAATAAGCAAACCTAAATCTTTGAACTGCACATCTTTGCCAAGAATGCGGTGTGTGCCTATGATGATATTTACCTCGCCCTCTTTCAGAGCTTTCAGCACTCCTTTGGTCTGTGCGGCCGTGCGTGCCCGGCTCAGATAATCGACCCGGCAAGGCAAATCTTTCAATCGCTCCTTAAACGTTTGGAAGTGTTGGTATGCAAGCACGGTGGTAGGAACCAAAACCGCCACTTGCTTGTTGTCGGCCACAGCTTTGAAAGCCGCTCGGATAGCCACCTCGGTTTTTCCAAAACCCACATCGCCACACACCAATCTATCCATAGGACGTTCGCTCTCCATATCACTCTTCACTTCGGCAGTAGCCTTTCCTTGGTCGGGGGTGTCTTCGTAGATAAACGAAGCCTCCAGCTCACGCTGCAAAAAACTATCGGGCGAATAGGAGAAACCCTTCTCTTCGCGCCGCTGCGAATAAAGCTTTATCAAATCGCGTGCGATGTCTTTGAGTTTGCTCTTGGTGCGCTCTTTCAGTTTTTCCCACGCACCAGTGCCCAGCTTGTTCAGTCGAGGAGCTTCACCCTCCTTTCCTTTATATTTAGACACCTTGTGCAAGGAGTGAATAGAAACAAACACCACATCTTCGTTCTGATAAGTGAGCTTCATCACCTCTTGCGTGGTATCGCCATTGGGGATGCGCACCAACCCTGAGAATCGGCCTACACCGTGGTCGGTATGCACCACATAGTCGCCCGGCTTAAACAAGTTAAGCTCTTTGAGCGACAACGCCACTTTACCCGAACGTGCCTTGTCGCTTTTCAAATTGTACTTATGGAAACGGTCGAATATCTGATGGTCGGTGAATAAACACATCCGCAGTGTATTGTCGGCAAAACCACCGTGTAGCGTATGTTCTACAGCCGTGAAAGCGATGTTGTCTTTTCGGTCGGTAAAAATATCACGAATGCGAGCAGCTTGCTTGGCACTATCGCTACATATATAAAGCGTGTAGCCCTTGGAGAGGTATTCTTTGAAAGAAGAAGCCACCAAATCGAAATTCTTATGAAAAATGGGTTGCGAAGTGGTGTCGAACTGCAACGTAGCATCGGCAATACCCGTAGGCTTATTGCCAAACTCAATCCGCTTGAAGTCTAACGCACGCATCGTAAACTCCGATCCATTTATCAGTTTGCCTTCCAGTCGAGTGCCTCCATTCTCATCACTTTCTTGCGCCAACAAAGCTTGTGGTGACAAGGCTTCATCGTAGACCGCCTGAATACGCTCGCGCAACCACAGAAAGTCGCGCATCGCCATCACGGTGTTTTGCGGAATGAAATCTAAAAAAGAACTTACCATCAATCCGCTTGTAGCAAGGTCGGGCACAATGGCAATACTCTCTTTTTTCTCACGCGACAACTGCGACTCTACTTCAAAGGTACGAATGCTGTCTACCTCGCTACCAAAAAAATCGACACGGTAAGGATATTCGGAAGAGAAAGAAAATATATCGATGATGCTACCACGAACAGCAAACTGCCCCGGCTCGTAAACATACTCCACATACTCGAAACCATAACTACGTAGCACATCGGTCACAAACGAAGTATCTACCTGCTCGCCCACGTGAAGCTTCAATGTTTTATCGCTCAACTCCTTTTGCGACACCACCTTTTCGGCAAGCGCATCGGGATAAGTCACCACACACAAACCCGCTTCGCCTTTTTGCAAGCGGCTCAACACCTCGGTGCGCAATATCTCATTGGCAGCATCTTTTTGTCCAAACTTGATGGCTCTACGAAAAGAGGAAGGGAAGAAAAGAATCTTCTCATTGCCCAATATCTGCACCAAATCGTGATAGAAATAGCCAGCCTCTTCCAAATCGCCCAACACAAACACAAAGGGCTGTTTGCCAGCTTTTACACCTACCGAAAAGAAAAGAGAAGCGGAAGAGGCACTTAGCCCTTCGCAAAAAAGATGTTTTACCGCCTTGTCTTTCAGAAGGGCATTGAGAACCGCTACATTGGGGTGAGCGGCATAAAGTTGTTGCAATTCGATAAGCGTCATATCAAGATGAGTAAGAAAATTCGGCGGCAAAATTACAATTTTATAAACAGTTTTAGTACACATTTGTTTCCTATTTAACAGATTTGATTTACTTTTGTAAATAAACCAAAATAGGAATATGCAAACTTCATCGGACAGCATTGTCATTATCCCTACCTACAACGAACGGGAGAATATTGAAAACATCATTCGTGCTGTTTTCGGCCTCGACAAATCATTTCACATACTAATTATCGAAGATGGTTCGCCCGATGGAACAGCGAAAATCGTGAAACAGCTTCAAACAGAATTTCCCAATCAGCTATTTATGATAGAGCGCAAAGGGAAGCTGGGTTTAGGAACAGCCTACATCGCTGGTTTTAAATGGGCACTGGAGCACCAATACGAATATATTTTTGAGATGGATGCCGACTTTAGTCACAACCCCAACGATTTGCCACGGCTCTACAAGGCGTGTGCCGAAGAGGGAGGAGATGTAGCTATCGGGTCGCGCTATGTAAGTGGTGTAAATGTGGTGAACTGGCCTATGGGGCGAGTGTTGATGTCTTATTTCGCATCCAAATACGTGCGTTTTGTCACTGGAATGCCTATACACGACACCACGGCTGGCTTTAAGTGCTATCGCCGCCAAGTGCTCGAAACCATCGACTTAGATAAAATTCGCTTCAAAGGATATGCTTTTCAAATCGAAATGAAATTTACAGCCTACAAATGTGGCTTCAATATTACAGAAGTGCCCGTCATCTTTATCAATCGCGAATTGGGCACATCCAAAATGAATAGTAGCATATTTGGCGAAGCTGTTTTTGGAGTTATCAAATTAAAATTGAACAGTTGGTTTCACACCTATCCACAAAAGAAAAATAAATGAAACGCATACATATACAAAATGCCCTAATCGTAAACGAGGGAAAAAAGCTTTTAGGCTCAGTAGTGATTGCTGGAGACAGAATAGAAGAAGTGATTCACGGAGACAACAACCCTACCGCACCTTGCGATGAGGTGGTGGACGCAACGGGATGCTATCTGCTACCGGGTGTGATTGATGACCACGTACACTTTAGAGATCCGGGGCTAACGCACAAGGCAGATGTGTCATCGGAAAGCAGAGCAGCGGCAGCTGGTGGGGTGACTTCTATTATGGATATGCCCAACACTTCGCCACAAACCACCTCGATTGGAGCTTGGCAAGAGAAAATGAAACTTTATAGCGAAAAAAGTCTCATCAACTATTCGTGCTATTTTGGCGCAACCAATAGCAACACCGAACAATTTAAAGAACTTGACCCACACTCGGTATGCGGCATCAAGCTATTTATGGGTTCGAGCACTGGCAACATGCTGGTAGACCGTATGGAAACCTTGCGCAAAATATTTGCCGAAGCTAAACTACCCATTGCAGCACACTGTGAAGATCAAAACACCATCAGCCTCAACACAAAAAGATTGCAGGCAGAGCAGGGTGCGGATGATTTGCCATTGAGCTGTCACCCCGAAATTCGTTCGAGAGAGGCGTGTTACAGTTCGTCTCAATTGGCTATCGACTTAGCCAAAGAGTATGACGCACGCTTGCATCTACTTCACATCTCTACCGCCGATGAAATGGAGCTATTAAGCAATGCACCTCTAAATAAGCAAAAGCGCATCACCGCCGAAGCGTGTGTTTCGCATTTGATGTTTGCCGATGATGACTATAAACATTTGGGAACACGCATCAAATGCAACCCAGCCATCAAGTCGGCAAACGACAAAAAAGCTCTTCGCGATGCTGTGAATAGTGGAAAAATAGATGTGATTGCTACCGACCACGCACCGCATACACTCGAAGAGAAAGAGGGCGGCGCACTGAAAGCGGTTTCGGGTATGCCAATGATTCAGTTTTCATTAGTGAGCATGCTCGAGCTGGTAGACGACGATGTGTTTAAAATAGAAACTGTGGTAGAAAAAATGTGTCACGCTCCTGCCGAGATATTCGAAATAAACCAAAGAGGATACATTCGCACTGGCTATCAAGCCGACTTGGTGCTGGTGCGCCCTAATGCTACGTGGACTGTGTCGGAAGAGTTGATTTTAAGTAAGTGCAAATGGAGCCCGATGGAAGGACACACCTATCAATGGAGAGTAGAAAAAACTTTTGTAAACGGCAGTTTGCTTTACTCGGACAATAAAATAAATGAGGTACAGGCTGGTCAGCCGCTAAATTTCAGATAATGTCTACAATCTTATCCTATCAGATTCACGAAGTAGTGCCCTATATCAACTGGGTCTACTTCTTTCACGCTTGGGGTTTCCAACCGCGCTTTGCTACAATAGCCAATATAAAATGCTGCTATGCGTGTAGAGCGATGTGGCTGACAACTTTTGAAGAAGCCGATCGCCCCAAAGCATCGGAAGCATTGCAATTGTTTAAAGAGGCCGAACGAATATTGAAGTTATTGGATAAAAAATACAAAGTGCAAACGATATTTCGCTTGTGCAAAGCCAACAGCGACGGCGACGATTTGATTTTGGATGATGTACGCATCCCACTACTACGCCAACAAACACACAAAAAAGAAGATTCCCCCTTTTTGTGTCTCAGCGATTTTGTTCGCCCCTTGTCGATGGGTAAATGCGAAGCGACAGGAGGAGTGGCCGACACTGTGGGTGTATTTGCCTCGACCATTGAGGCTGATATGGAAGAGCTTTACGAGAAAGACCCCTACAAGCACTTGTTGGTACAAACCCTCTCGGATAGACTGGCCGAAGCTGCTACTGAGAAAATGCACGAATACGTACGAAAACAAGCGTGGGGCTATGCCCAAAAGGAAGAGCTTGCCATTGCCGATTTGTTGATAGAAAAGTTTCAAGGCATTCGCCCAGCTGTGGGCTACCCTTCATTGCCCGATCAATCTATCAATTTCTTGATAGACGAGCTGCTTGATATGAAACAAATAGGCATTGCACTAACCGAAAACGGTGCGATGAAACCACACGCTACGGTGTGTGGTATGATGTTTGCACACCCTGCCTCACACTATTTTTCGGTAGGAAAAATTGGCGAAGACCAACTTGCCGACTATGCTCGTAGAAGAGGTAAATCGACCGATGAAATGCGCAAATTTTTAAGTGCTAACTTAGCATTGTAGACAAAATATTCCATCAACCGTTAATACTTGTGTGATTTATCGCCACTATTGGGCGACCAATGAAACAGTAAAGCAATTATCAGAGACTATTGATGGATACAATCGGTACACTTCACAACAAAGATGTTGAAAAAGAGTTTCTCGCCATAATACAAACGTACGAGCGAGTGATTTATAAGGTGTGTTATCTATATACCACCCCCAACGCAACCCTCAATGACTTGTATCAGGAGGTGGTGCTAAACATTTGGAAAGCCTATCCTAAGTTCCGAAATGAATGCAAAGTCTCTACGTGGATTTATCGCATTGCTCTCAACACCTGCATCAGTTTCATCCGAAAAGAAAAAAGAACACTCGAATTTGTGACACTCAACCCCGAGGTGAACACAATAATGGATGAAACCGACCCCATTCACGAAATGCTCAAGCAACTTTACCACCTAATAAACCAATTGGGACAGCTTGACAAATCCATCATCTTGCTTTATTTAGAAGAAAAAAGCTACGAAGAAATAGCCGAGATTACAGGGCTGACAACCACCAATGTGGCTACCAAGCTCAACAGAATCAAGAACAAACTAAAAAAAATGAAAACGGAGGAATAAGATATGGATTTAGACGAATTGAAGAAATCGTGGAACACCATCGACGAGCATCTAAAGAAACAGCAGCTCGTGAACAATGCTAATATTGAGCAGCTCATTCGGTATGCTTCGCAAAACATTCACTCGATGAGCCGGTTCAATTATTGGATACGCATCGTTTCTCTTATTATATTGGCAGGTTCGGTGTTGTACTTCATCTGCAACCACACCGTGCCCAGCCTACTCTATCTCATCATCTACTTTGCGGCAATACCAGCACTGACGTGGGACATTTATAGTTCCAACTATCTGACCAACACAAAGGTAGACGAGCAGCCAATAGCGGTGGTTATCGAACGATTCAACAGAATGAACCGCTGGATGATTCGTGAAAGACTCATCGGGATACTATTTATTCTTGTGATAGCCATCGTTTTTTTCGTAGCACGCCAAATGTGGAATGAAAGCGTAGGAATGGTTATCATATTCGTCGCCGACTGGCTTGTATGCCTATTGGTAGCTATTTGGATTTATCATAAAAACCTGAGTAAGCTAAAAGATATTAGAAAAAACCTGAACGAACTGAAAGAGCTAAAAGAAGAGGAATAAAGAGTATTAATAAAGCGTTTTTCAACAATGAACAGTCAACGCATCAATCGTTCACAGTCATCACATTAAATATTAACAACTAAGATTAGCTTCCCGATGAAATATTTCTATTTCTTCGGGAACTTTTTTTATATTTGCGGATATAAACCAATTGTTATGAGAATACTTTATTATATCTATCAAGTCTGTTTCGCTTTACCCATTTTATTAGTCCTTACCATTCTCACAGCTCTAACCACCACCGTTGGTTCGCTGATAGGAGATCGGAAGAGCGTCGTGTAGGGAAAGAGTGTTAAGATTAGTGTAGA
>CAMTPA010000077.1 GCA_947074275.1 uncultured Bacteroides sp. | reverse complement strand
GTAAAACTCTTGCATATTCTAAGCTTCAGTCTACTATTTATATCTACTTTTGCGAGATATATCGATACTGATAATAGAATTATATTCCCAGTATATGTTGGTAGATGTAATCGTGAAGAGAAATGTGGATACCATCTTACACCCAAAAAATACTTTGAAGAAAACCCTAATCACAGTGAAAGATCAGCTTACCGGACAAACAAGGCACAAGAGTGTAAACCCAAACCAACAAGCTATCTATCATATTGCTTAGTTGAACGATCAATAGACCGATATGAAACGAATAAATTCTATCAGTTTCTTTCCTCACTACTAGGTGAGGAAAAAGCGCTCTATTTGATGCTTCTATATAGAGTCGAGACAGCGAACCATTGGTTAGGTGCAACAATTTTCTGGCAGATAGACTTAATAGGGAAAGTGCATACCTGAAAACGTATAAAACACCCACACAATCATATAACATAGACACATTCTCTACTCCACAAAGACTATTTTCATCTAAAACGAAGCTTCTTTGG
Source organism: uncultured Bacteroides sp. (assembly GCA_947074275.1). GTDB lineage: Bacteria > Bacteroidota > Bacteroidia > Bacteroidales > Bacteroidaceae > Bacteroides. Next base: position 14,665 of record CAMTPA010000077.1, on the reverse strand, counting down.
AGAGCATATTTTATCAATAAATAAAACAGAGACAATAGCATTTGGAAAACTGCAGTTATCAAATTACACTACATAGGCTATATATAACAATCATTCTAGTATTTAATAGACACATTTTTTTAGTTTTATTTTGTTCTTTATTGCATCTTATTACTCAAGAATTATTCATTCACAATTTATCTAATAATTAAGTTTTATTAGATTCGCAAATTTGAGCATTAATATGAGTTTCAGCAGAAACTCGATACTTAAGAATAGGTATATCGGATTATTGGGATTCGAAGTTTATGTTGTATTTATAAATAAACCAACAATTTAGCTATTTCAAAAGAATAAGTAAAAATTTAAAAAAACTGGATACGCAGTGTTGCACACTAAGGTCGACCTACTTAATAGCAGCATTTATTTCATCGTTATCCTAACAAATCTTTTTACCTAATCCACTTAGGGTGGAGCGTAGAACAATTCATATCAATTAAAGCTTCACCACTTCCTTTTTACCTGTATAAGCCACATTTATCCCTTTGGCATTCGTGTCAAGAGCGTTCGGAGTATTCTTGTCCACAAATACCACATTGAATGTACGATTTTTCAGCATGCCATTGTATTCACCTTGACGGTCTCCGATGACCAGTGTATGTGATGTCTCGTCATAAGCCAACGGTATAGTGCTATACTTTCCACTTTCATAATTGTAGTTTACGCCCTCATCTTCATACAGAGTAAACTCTCCGTTTTGTCCAGCATAAACATATAGAGTTATATTTTCGGGAAGTTTTTCATCTGTATATTCAATAGTCGGGCCATAAGGGATGATGGCACCTTCGCGGATGTAAAGCGGAATGCGATCGTAAGGAGCATTTACGGATTCTTGTTGACCACCACGAATGTATTCCCCAGTGTAGAAATCGTACCATCCAGTAGTGGCAGGGAAATATACACTTCGGCTACGGGCGGCATATTCGTAAACTGGGCATACCATAAACGAAGGACCAAACATAAACTGGTCGCCAATGTTTTCCACCTGTTTGTCTTTGCCTAAATCCATTACCAAAGCACGCATAATGGTATAATCTTCGAGGTAGGTTTTGCCTGCCAATGAGTAGATATAAGGCATCATACGATAGCGTAGTTTTGTGTAATCCACGATAGATTTGTAAGCAGGATGACTTTCGGGAGCAATGTTATATACTTCGCGGAAGGGATACTGACCGTGCGAACGGAATAACGGAGTAAAGGCTCCGAATTGATACCAACGGGTATTCAGCTCACGCCACTCTTTTAGATCGTCATTTTCTTTACCAGTTTGATTAAATTCCTCCTGCGCTTTCACGTATCTGCTTTCTACGCAGAATCCGCCAATATCCATAGTCCAGTAAGGAATACCGCTCATAGAAAAGTTAAGCCCAGCAGAAATCTGCGCTTTCATATCCTCCCAGCGGGTGGCGATGTCACCACTCCAGGTGGCTGTAGCATAGCGTTGCAATCCGGCAAATCCTGAACGGGTAAGCTGAAACACGCGACGGTTATTGTCGGCTTCGCGCAGTCCTTCGTAAATAGCTTGTGCATTCATAAGAGCATAGGCATTGAAGTATTGGGTGGACGGGCCGAGGGCAGTTGGGCCACAAAGCTTTTTGCGATATTCCATATCGGTGCAATCGCGTACGTTGGGTTCGCTGGCATCCATCCACCAAGCATCAATGCCCAATGGATAGAGGTGGTCTTTCATCTGTTGCCAAAAGAGCTTGCGGGCATCTTCGGAATAGGCATCGTAGAAAGATCCCACATAACCCGGACCAACCCAGTCGCGAATACTGTCTTTAATGGCCTGTTGGTACATCCAGCCTTTTTTATCGAATTCTTTGAAATGCTCAGTAGTCGCATAAAATTTAGGCCAAACGGAAATCATCATCTGTGCGTTCATTGCGTGGATAGAGTCTACCATGGCTTTCGGATTAGGGAAGCGAGCTTTGTCAAACTCATGGCTTCCCCAGGCATTGTCCTCCCAGTAATTCCAGTCGAGTACAATGTTGTCGATTGGAATGTGACGCTTGCGAAACTCTTTCAGGGCACATAGAATCTCATCTTGGGTTTTGTAACGTTCACGGCTTTGCCAGAATCCCATAGCCCATTTAGGCATAATGGGTGCTTTGCCAGTAAGCGTGCGATAGCCACTGATTACCTCGTCCATATCATTGCCATATACAAAATAGTAATCTATCTCGTTACCCATTTCGCTATCAAGAGACAGCTTGTTTTGTTCTTGGTCGCTTATTGGGCTTAAAGCGCGCAGTCCTAAATATGACTCACCACCATCAGGCCCCCACTCAATGCGGATAGGAATACGCTTACCAGCTTCGAAGTTGGCGGTGAATTTGTAGCTATTGGGGTTCCAGGCTGTACGCCAACGTTCGGGAACAATCAGCTCATTGTTCAGATATACCTTTACATATCCAGCATAATAAAGGTGGAAACGGTAAGCTCCGCTTTCGTTAGCTTCCATCTCGCCTGTGTAGTTTACCTGAGAACCCATTAGGGGGAAATCTTTGGGCAGGTTCTTCGTTGTTTTTATATCTTCGTAATAGATGTTGCTTTCGGTGCGTTCAACTGGAGTTGCATTTTCTCCATAGGGTGTATAAACAGCTGTCAGTCCGCCTTCTTCTCCTTTTGCATCGAACAGTTTGAAGTTTTCGTTCAACTGTGCGTATTCACGCGGATCACCAAAACGACTTAGGGAATAGTTGTCCCAAAGAATACCGTAGTTTTTGTTGGATAGAATAAAAGGTACAGACACTTTTGTATTGTATTGGAAAAGTGATTCGTTTTTACCTTTGTAATTAAACTCATCGGCTTGGTGTTGTCCCAAGCCATAAAAAGCTTCATCGTCGGGCGACTCGAAAACTTGTCTTAAATAATACCCTTCAGTATCATCTACGGTAATGGGAGTGAAGGTTTTTCCGCCTCCGGCATTTTCGCGAAGAATAGCATTTCCGTTTTTGTCGACAAATGTGACTTCTCCGGTATTGCGCTGAACGTTAACTTGGAGAACGGTGGTTTCCAGTGTCAGTGTGTTTTCAATTTCTTTTACCGAAAATGAAGCCTGGGTGTTTGATTGTGGTACAATGATTAAACTTTTCTCTTTCGAAAAGTCCTTTTTTGGAGTGGCCGATACACGGATTACCTGATCGTTGATTACTTGCAATCTGATTTTTTTTGCATCGGTCTGCCGTGATTGTTGTAGGTTGATGACGACTCCGTCTGATGTTTTTTCATAGCTCTGTCCTGTACACGAAAACAGAGCCAGACATACCAGTACCCATAGATAACATTTCATATTTTTCATATTTCTACATATTGATGTTTTTATTGTAAAAATCGGAAATTAATATGAAACAGTGGGATGGGTTTTGTTGCAAGAAGAAGATGTTGATAGGGTAAGCTATGTTTTTATTGTGGGGAAGTTTTTATAAATATCCACTTCCCTTACTTTGTACCCCCATTTTTCTCCTGGTATTCGGACGGCAACATCCCGAATTCCTCTTTAAAATACTTCCTGAAATACTTTAGATTACTAAACCCTGTCTGATATACTATTTCTGACACATTTTGCTGACTCTCTCGCAGGTACTGGGCTGCCCGTTTGAGGCGGATGATACGTATAAACTCAATGGGGGTTTTCCCCGTAATGGAAACCATCTTTTTGTAAAAATGCACGCGGCTCATTCCCAGCTCGCTACTAAGTTCTTCCACGGACAGCTCATAACGACTAATGTTATCTTCCACATATTTTATCGCTTTGTTTATGAGCTTCTCGTCTAACGAAGTAATGGTTATTTCACTGGGGTTTATCTCCATCATCGGAGTAAAACTCTCCTGACGTTTATGCTGGAGTTGCAATAGCTTCTTGATGCGCAGAGCAAGTATGTCAAAATCAAAAGGTTTGGTCATATAATCGTCCGCCCCACTTTCCAAGCCCTCCATTTTTTGCTCTTTTGCCGAACGGGCAGTAAGCAGAATCAGAGGTATATGCGAAGTGCGGATGTCTGTTTTTACCAACTTGCAAAGTTCGTTACCATCCATTTCAGGCATCATTACATCGCTAACAATAATATCTGGTTGCAACTTTGGAATCATATCCCATGCTTTGCTGCCATCCTCAGCTTCTACTACGGTATATTCCGCCTGTAAACAGTCTCTCATAAAGAGTCGAAAATCTTGGTTGTCATCGACAATAAGAATGGTGGTGCCAGCGTGTTGCTCTGAGGTTTCGACGCTGGATGGCGTAGTTTCTATCTCTTTCTCCAAAGGGGATGGTGCTGGCGAGGTTGTTGGACACGATTGAGGCGAGACTCTTTTTACTGGCAGTGTTACAATAAATACGCTTCCTTTGCCCACGTTATTGTGTACAGTAACAGTACCATCGTGCAGTGAAACAAATTCCTTGACCAAATGCAAACCGATACCGCTTCCACTCGACTTCTGACCCTCTTTGTGTTGTACCTGATAAAAACGTTCGAAAATGAGTTCTTTATCTGCGTCATCTATACCGATACCTGAATCCGATATTTTGATTTCAAGTAGTTCAGGATGATTTTCGTCACCAAGCGATAGGTTGAGCGATACATCTACTCGGCCCCCTTCAGGTGTAAACTTGAATGCGTTGGATAGAAGATTCATTATCACTTTTCCAATCTTATCTTCATCAAACATCATCCATAGCTCTTTTGTAGCAGTGAAGAATGTTGAATGTACATTTTTCTTTTCCGAATATTCACTGAAATAGTTGCTTACACTATGGATATACTCAACGATATCGCCTTGCACAGCGTTGAGTTGATGGCCTTTGACATCACTTTTCCGGAAATCAAGCAGTTGGTTAACCATACCCAGCAACCGTATGGCGTTGCGGTGTACCATATCCAACTTATTCTTCTGGTCTTTGTTTTCAATTTGTTTGATTACATTTTCCAACGGCGAAATAATCAATGTCAGCGGTGTGCGTAACTCGTGGCTGATATTTGTAAAGAAGCGCAGTTTCATATCATCAATCTCATGTTTCTGTTGCGCCTCCTGCTCTATCTGCACCAGTTCGAATCTTTGCCGCTCATTGCGTAATATCTGTCTGCGCGCAAACAGGAGAGCACCTATCACCATTATGACGTATGCGATAAATGCCAAAGGCGAAGCCCAGAAAGGTGGCTCAATCACAATTCTAAGTTCAGACGTTTCGTGGTTGCTAAAACCATCGCTATTGATGGCTTTTATTTTGAGCGTATATTTTCCGGGCGACAGGTTGGTATAGGTCAATTTGTTGATGTCTGTAGTGAGCCAGCTCGGATCAAACCCATCAAGCATATACATATATTTGGTCTTCTTGGGTAAAATGTAACTCATAGCCGAAAATGAAACTGAAAATACATTTTGCTGATGTTTCAACCTGATTTCTTTTGTGTGATTGATTGACTGGGTTAAGATACGGTTTCCACTATACACACTGTCTATCTTAACTTTTTGGTTGAAGAGCTGCAATTCTGTAAATTCAATACTGGGAGTGTCGTTGTTGTATTTTAATGCTTCAGGGTCGAAAAAGCTTAATCCCTGAATGCCTCCAGCTATGATTTCCCCCCTAAAAGTTTTGGTAATGGAACGCGTGTTGAACTGCTGACCTTGCAAACCATCCAATTCGCCATATTGATAAGTGTCGTATGTATACACCCCCGTTCGTGGATCGGTGCTTACTATGACGTTAGAAATACTACTGGTAGTGGTAATCCACATATTTTTGTTGTTATCCTCTATGATAGCTTGAATAATATCAGTTCCTAAGGGCGAGTCATATACAGGTATGATAATTTCATCATTTTTTCTATCGTAGATGTTAAGACCCTCTGAAGTAGCAATCCATAGCAACCCACGGCTGTCTTCATACACCTCATTTATGTTTGGATGCGAGAACGTCTGTGTTCCTTTTCTATTCGTCAGCAATTTCTCAAACTTATTGCTCGATAACGAGAATATCGTTATACCGTTAAAAGTTGCCATATATACATTCGAGTCGCGACCTATGCAAATAGAGTTAATGTATTCATATTCAAACCCTGAGCCTGGTTTGGGATAATAGGTGAACTTTCCCGTATGTGGGTCGAGTCCTTGCAGTCCGCTACCCAAAGTGCCTATCCAAATATATCCGTTACTACCTTCGGCCAATGCCCATACATTATCGTTAATGAGCGAATTGGGGTTCTTGGGGTTATGTCGGTAATGAAAAAAGTCTTTGCCGTCAAAAACATTAAGTCCGTCGCGGAAAGTCCCTACCCATATTTTACCATCCTTGGCTTTTAGCATACTTACAATCACGTCCCCCGACAAAGAATTTCTATCCGTCGTATGTTGGTTGATTTTCCGTTCACCTGTTTCTCGGTTCAGAAAGATAAGTCCGCTGCTACTTCCTGCCCACAGATTGGCGTTCTTATCTTCGGCAATCATATTCACATCGGAAGTGAACCTTTTCACACTGTTGAACTCAGACAGATGGTCTGTGCGGAACTTAAATATACTTTCATTATAATAGGATACACCTCTTTTGTAATACCCTACCCATACTCCACCACTATCATCACAATATAAACAGTTTATGCTGTTTTGCAAGATGCTTCTTTCATTGAAAACATCATTTTGCAGATATTGGATGGTACGCAGGTTTTTATTAATGATGTTGATTCCTCCCTCGTTGATGGCTACCCAAATTTGTTTCTTAGCATCCTGCTTTATATCTATCACATAACTTCCAGAAAGCACATAAGGCGAATCTTTCTGGGCACTAATGTATTCCCAGCGGTTTTCGGCCGTGTAGTATGTCCATATACCACCATCTCCATACGCCCAATAATCTCCATCCCCGTCGACAAACATAGCATATTTATACTTTATAGTGTTCACCTCGTCCACTAATTTATCATTGCGGAGCGTTATCTGATTTGTTTCCCGGTCAACCCGTTCAAAGTAACCATTGGAATAGAATAGTATAATGCCATCTTTATCTTCTGCAAACGATACAAGCCCTACACTTTTTTGCTTAAACGTCTCTTCAATTGGATAGAAAAAAAGCTTCTGTTCTTTGCGATTATAGAAATGAGTGCCGTTATAGGCATACGACCAAATATTTTTTTCTTTATCAATATACATCAAATATGGAGAATCGGGTATTCCGTATCTCTTCAACAGAGAATCTGCGGGGTGAAAAGTCTCCTTCTTCGAATTATAGTATACATATCCTGAACGTAGGGTATGTACCCATAACCCTCCGTCGGCATCTTCTTGTACATCTTTAATCGAATTTTCGGGTAGCGAATAAGGAACTTTGCTGTTTCGGGTAAATACTTTGAAAGTGTATCCATCGTACCGATTAAGTCCATATGTTGTTGAGAACCACACAAAGCCTTGAGAATCTTTAGTGATATAGTTGATTTGACTGTTGGAAAGTCCGTCATTTACCCCCAGGTGTTTGAAAGAAATCTCATTCATACCCGAAAGAAGAGTAAAGCAGCAAGAGGTAAATATTAATAGAATTATACGTGTCATAGAATTGTATATGATTAACAATACAATATTCGCAAAAAAAACAGACATTGACAATAAATTAGCCGCAATATAAAAAAGAAATTAACAACAGTCCCTCTATTTTGAAATATAAGTTCATACACCAATAAAAATCGATGCCCCTTTTATGAAACATTACTACCCCCTCAGTGTGGTTGATAATAACGTGTGTGACAACCTCTTTCAGGTTATTCACAGTGTATTGGTGAGTTTAGTCTCTTTTTTCTCACTTTTTTTCACCCCTTTGAGAAAAAATTTCCAAAGGGGAGAGAAAATTTTCTCAGCGGTGAGAGAAAAACTTCTCAAAGGGGTGAGAAAAAGTGAAGTGTGCGTTTAAATACAGACCGGAAAACACACCTGAAATGAACGAGTCCTTGGCTTGGGGTGGACCAAACAATGTGGCAATCACATGAAGCTTTGTATCACTGTCCTTCATTCGTAACAAAACTACAACCTGCTTACAAAAACGCGCCCCCTTTCGTGCAACATCACTCAGATTCTCTCCGGTTGTTTTCACTTAAATTTGCCTACGAATAAAAAATGGTTCTCAACCTTTAAACATATATATATAATGAAAAGAATTGCAGCATTATTAACGGGTATTCTTATTGTAACAAAATGTATGCTTTTTGCGCAGGATACATTTAAGAACCCTGTATTAACCGGTATGAACCCCGACCCGAGTATTTGCCGGGTGGGCGACGATTTTTACCTTGTAACTTCTACCTTTGAGTATTATCCCGGACTACCCATTTACCACAGTAAAGACCTGGTGAACTGGAAGCTGATAGGACACGCCCTCGCTACCCCTCAGAGCAATCCGCTGAAAGGTGCTAAGGCTTCTTGGGGAGGACAATATGCCCCCACTTTACGCTATCACGACGGTATGTTCTACATTATTGGCACCAATTACGGCGGTGAAGGCTCGCAAGGCATATCCTATGTAAGTGCCAAAGACCCTGCCGGACCATGGTCTGACCCGATATGGATTGGCGAATGGTATGTCGATCCGTCGTTGGATTTTATTGACGGCAATGTTTATTACCTCAGTCCCGACAATGCGGGCAACTTCCTACTGGGAACCATAGACCTGAAAACTGGTAAGTTCATCGAACCGCTACGTAAAGTAGCCTCAGGGTTGGGTGGGTCCTCGCCCGAAGGTCCTCACTTTTATAAAGTGGACGACTACTATTATATAATGTCTGCCGAAGGTGGTACGGGCTACGAGCACCGCGAAGTGATACAACGCAGTAAGTCGCCATGGGGACCTTACGAACCAAGCCCCATAAACCCTGTGCTTTCCAATATGAGCCTTCCCGAACATCCATTCCACGCCATAGGTCATGCCGATTTAGTACAACTGAAAGACGGTAGTTGGTGGGCTGTTTGCCTGGGCATTCGTCCGCAAAACGGGAAATTCCAGCACTTGGGGCGCGAAACATTTTTGGCTCCCATCACTTGGGACAACAATGGATGGCCCAAAGTTGGCACTGACGGTATTGTACGCGAAGAGTTTTCAAGACCCAACCTCCCTCTTCATGTGTGGAAAAAAGATTTGGTGAGGGATGATTTCGATGGTAGTGCATTGAACCTATATTGGTATTTCCTCAGAAACCCCTATGAGAAAGACTGGTCGCTCACCGAAAGACCGGGCTACCTCCGCCTCAAAGGTTCGGAACTGAATTTCAGTGAAAATGACTCGCCAGCCTTTATCGGTAGGAAACAAACGGACTTTGACATAACCGCCTCTGCAAAAGTCGATTTTAACCCTGTTGCAAACAACGAAGAAGCTGGGTTGGTAGTCAGAGCCGATGATAAAAACCATTACGACCTGGTTATTACCCACTACCACGGCAAAAAAGTAGTAATGCTTCGCAAGTACTTGCAAGGCCAGGTAGCCGAAGTGAACTATAAAGAAATCCCCGATGGAGATGTTGTGTTGCGTATCACTGCCACCGCTTCGGAATACAAATTCTGGGTACAAAAAGAAGGGAAAAAAGCACAACTGGTAGGTACAGCCACTACAAAAGATGTTTCGAACGAAATGATAGGAGGTTTCACAGGAGTATTCATCGGTATGTATGCGTCGGGCAACGGTAAAGCAAATACAAATCCAGCAGATTTCGACTGGTTTGATTTTGAGTAGGAAGAACGAGGGGGATTTCATTCCCCTCTGCCTATAACAATAACATCCTTTATTTGCAACATTAATTCCCCTGTCAGAATCTTAAAAAGCCTCTCATATGAAACATTACAAAAAGTATCTTTAATCACTTATACTTAATTTCGTTTCAATAAATGAAAACACATTTCCCTATTATATTAACTAATTAAATCATGTACGAATGAGAAAAACATTTTTTAGGAAATGCAATTGTCTTTGTTTAGGCAATGTTATGCTGTTCCTGTGCGTTTTGCTGACAACAACCGCATTGCGAGCAAATCCTATGCAAAACAACCCCGTTACAGGAGTTGTTACTTCACAATCTGACGGTGAGCCTATGATTGGTGTTAGTATCAAGATTAAAGGCACCAACACTGGAACCATCACCGATTTCGATGGCAACTACTCCATCAAAGCATCTGACGGTCAAACTCTTATATTCTCTTATATAGGATATAAGGAGGTGGAAGTTACCGTGAACAAAAAAGTGATGAACATAACTCTCAAAGAGGACTCTAAACAGCTTGACGAGGTAGTGGTAGTTGGATATGGTACTATGAAACGTAGCGATTTGACAGGTTCTGTTGTTAGTGTTTCGGGCGATGAACTGAAAAAGACCGTGGTCACTTCACTCGACCAGGCTCTGCAAGGTCGAGCTGCCGGTGTACAGGTTACCCAAAACTCTGGTGCTCCAGGTGGTGGTATCTCTGTTGCCATCCGTGGTATCAACTCCTTGAACGGTAACGAACCACTCTACATCGTTGACGGAGTGGCCATTATGGGCGACAGCAAAAGCAATACCAGTGCGCTTAGCTCCATCAATCCCTCAGACATAGTCTCTATGGAAATCCTTAAAGATGCTTCAGCTACAGCCATTTATGGAAGCCGCGCATCTAATGGTGTTGTACTTATCACCACACGTCAAGGGAAAGCCGGCAAAAGCAAAGTTTCTTACGAAGGCTACTTCGCTCTCCAACAGCTTCCTAAAAAACTGAATACATTGTCACTCCCCGAATATGCCGTTTACCAGAACCTTCGTGCCGAAACGATTGGCTTTGGTGCACGCGAGGAGTTCAAGGACCCTTCTCTTCTTGGTCCAGGTACCGACTGGCAAAATGAAATCTTCCGCACTGCTCCAATGCACAACCATCAGGTTAATATAACCGGCGGTTCGGATAATATGAAATACTCTCTTTCGGGTGGATACCTGAACCAAGAAGGCATCGTTTTCGGTTCGGATTTCGAACGCTTCTCCCTACGCATCAACCTCGACAATAATATCAATAAATGGTTAACTGCCGGTTTGCGTGCTTCTGTTGCCCGCATAGAACAGACCAATCGCGTAGATGGTACAGGTGCCATTTCCAATGCTCTCAACCAACTCCCCGAAGTGCCTGCCCGTAATCCGGACGGAAGTTTTGGTATGCAATCGGAGAATATGTATGGAACTTATTTCCAGAACCCCCTTTCCAGCCTTGTTGAAAACGAGAACTATACTCGTGGCACTCAGGTTTACGTAAACTTCTTTGCTGACGTAAAACTATGGAAAGGACTTACCTTCCGCGCGGAGTATGCTACCAACTACAACTATGATAACAGCTATCAATTTACTCCTTCCTACGATTACGAATACTTCAAACAACAGTCATCGTCAAGACGGTCGGCAAGTAATGGAAGTAACTGGACGCTTAAAACATATTTCACTTACGATACCAATTTAGGCAAACACAATCTTTCTGCTATGGCGGGGCACGAAGCGCAAGAGAATAAGTATGAATCGCTTAGTGGTAGTCGCACAAACTTCCTTTTCAACTCCGTACACGAATTGGATGCAGGCGATGCCACTACAGCCAAAGCAGGCAGCTCGCGTGGTTCGTCAGCCATCGAGTCTTACTTCGGACGCTTTAACTACAACTATGGCGACCGCTACTTTTTGACTGCCACACTCCGTGCTGATGGTTCATCATCATTTGCCCGCGAAAGTCGTTGGGGATGGTTTCCATCGATGGCGTTAGCTTGGAAAATCAACAACGAAGCATTCCTCAAAAACGTGGAATGTATCAATTCCTTGAAGCTTCGTCTTGGCTGGGGGGTAGTAGGCAACCAATGGGCAGGTTCGTATGCCTATGGTGTAACTATGGCTTCGGCGGCTTCCATCTGGGGCAACGGTTTCTATGCCAGCAACTATCCTAACCGCGCGCTGCAATGGGAGGAGACTAATTCATACAACATAGGTATAGACCTTACCCTCTTCGATAATCGCATAGAATTCATTGCAGACGCTTATTATAAGAAAACAAATAACTTGCTTATGCAAGCTTCTCTTCCAGATTATGTAAGCAGTCTGATTAGTGCGCCGTGGGTCAATGCTGGTGCTATGACTAACAAAGGTGTGGAGTTTACGCTGAATACACACAACATCCAAACCCGTGATTTCAGTTGGAGCTCGGGCATCACCTTATCCATTAACCGTAACGAAGTGACAAAGCTCTACGCTGAGTCATCCGCCATCTCTGGTATCCACGATTCGGAAACTTTAACTTACACCATAGTAGGCAAACCTGTGTCGCAGTTCTATGGTTATAATGTCATTGGAATCTTCAACGAAGAAAGTGACTTTTACAAGAAAGGTTCCGATGGAAATTTCCTTCTCGATGAATCAGGTAATCCAATGTTGGTAGCTATTCCTAAGGATCAGGCCATTGGTAAGTCAGGCATCTGGGTGGGTGATTACATCTATGAAGACCGAAATAATGATGGGGTAATTGACGAAAAAGACCGAACTTTCCTCGGCAACCCTGCTCCCAAATTCACTTTTGGTTTCAACAACTCTTTCTCTTACAAAGGGGTTGATCTTAATATTTTTCTCAACGGTTCGGTGGGTAATAAAGCTATCAATCTCATCCGTCGCACTTTCACCAACCCAATGCGTAACAGTAACTTGTTGAAAGAAGCCACCAACATTGCTCTTATCGCTATGCGTGACCCGAATGTAGGCGATGATGTTCTCTCTAACGTTTACATTTCCAACGCTGACCAAGCTCAAGTACAGCGTGTCACCACAAGTAGTGCCAATGACAACAACCGTATTTCCAACCGTTTTGTAGAAGACGCCTCTTACCTCCGTGTGAAGAATATCTCATTAGGCTATACCTTCCCTCAAAAGTGGATGCAACGCCTGCAAATAGACAACTTACGCCTTTATGTCAATATCCAGAACCTCTGGACAATTACCAACTACAAAGGTTATGACCCTGAGATAGGGGCATTGAACTACAACGTTCTTCTGCGTGGTATTGATGATGCGCGTTATCCTTCGCAGCGTATCTATACTTTTGGTCTTAACTTTAATTTCTAATGAGTTTAGTTAATCATTTAAAAACTCCAAAAACACATGAAATACAGATTTTTAACCCTTATATTGTCGCTTTTGCTTCTTTCGGCGTGTAGCGACTCGTTCTTAGACCGTGCTCCAGAGGGCAACTACGTTGATGTGACTTATTACACATCCGACGAAGCTCTCGCACAAGCCACCGCACCCCTTTACAACCGTGCCTGGTTCGACCTCAACTCTCGTGCCATTGTTCCCTTAGGGAGCAACCGGGCTAACGATAACTTCAGCAGATGGGGGTCTCCAGAATTCACAAACTTCAAGGTAACGGCTCTGAGTAGTAACCTGGCCAATGCCTGGAAAGGATTCTATGCAGTTATTACACTATCCAACTCCGTCATCAGCGATGTGCAGACGAAGTGTAGCAATAGTGTGAGCGAACGCGCCAAAAATATAGCTATTGCCGAAGCTAAGCTAATGCGTGCTTGTGCTTATTTCTATATGATTCGTATTTGGGGACCAGTTATCATTATCGAGGACAACGACAAGGTAGTTTCAAACCCAATACAGCCGCTCCATCGTGAAGAGGATATACTGGAATTCATAATCCGCGACCTTGTATATGCTACCGAGAATCTTCCTGAAGCCGCAACAGCCAAGGGGCGTGTCACTACATGGGGAGCTAAGGGTATGCTTGCCAAGGTCTATCTTGCCCGTTCTGGTTGGAATGGAGGTATCCGCAATGAAGCCGATTTGACGAAAGCCAAGGAACTGTGTGATGATGTGATAAACAACAGTGGACTTAGCCTTTACGAAAATTACGAAGACCTATTTAAGTATAAACACAATAACAATCCTGAATCGCTCATTGCTATGCAGTGGGTGCCGCTGGGCGACTGGGGAGTGTGCAATACACTTTTGGCAGACCTTGCAGGCAATAGCAAAATGGTTGGGGGAGTGAATGTGTGGAGCAGCTATCAAGCAAGTATCGATATGCTCCAACAGTATGAATTGGGCGACACTATCCGCCGCAATGCGACCTTCTGTACAGTAGGGACGCACTATCCCTATCTTTGTATTGCCGATGGAGGCTATACTTACGATGGCAACACCTCCATTATCAAGAAAGGGGTACCAGGTGGTCCTAACGATGACAATGACGGGTATATCCAGTCTATGAGTTCTCCGCTCAATACCTATATTCTCCGTCTTGCCGACGTTTATCTTACCTATGCCGAGGCCTGTCTTGGCAACAATGAGCAATTGAGTGAAGGACCAGGTTTTCAGGCCTTAAACCTTGTCCGTAGCCGTGCTCGTATTCCCCTGAAAAAGAGCTTCACCTTCGAAGATATTATCCGCGAACGCCGCATAGAATTCTCTATGGAATATTGCAACTGGTATGATATGGTTTCGTGGTATCATTGGAAACCTGATTATATGCTAAATTATTTCCAAAACCAATATCGTGGTTATACAGCAGACAGGATAATAAAGGATGAGGATGGTTATCTTCATTTCGGTCGCTTTGAAAACGACGTTTTCCTCGAAGGCGTGGAAAATTGGTCAGGACC
>CAMTPA010000076.1 GCA_947074275.1 uncultured Bacteroides sp. | reverse complement strand
CTTATGCAACTAAATATCAATTATATACATATTATTTTGCTTTGCAACGGTCTCATATTGTTCATTCATATGTTAAAATAATAAATATCTTACTCTGTAAAAATACGAATTTAATAACAGCAATCATATCTGCAAGATAAACTTTATGTGTTAGTCCATCAATCATCGCTGCTATAAGAACTTTTTCTTTTAGTGAGTTGTCCATATAAATCAAGAGTTTACTTACCATCATATTTAACTCATTTTAACGATAGCTGAAAACCTTTAATAGAAATAGTAGGATTTGTACTGCATACAACAAAATCCATTGAATAAGTGCAATCTCTACAATAGGTTTAAGGTGTGAAAAACGAAACTACTTTTCCTGAAATTCAGTAGGTGTTATGCCAAACTCCTCTTTGAAGCATTTTGTGAAATACTTTGTGGATGAGAACCCTGTGGCATAGGCTACTTCAGAAATATTGCCTAATTTGTTTTTCGACAACAGGGTGCAGGCATATTTCAGTCTGATATTACGTATCAACTCCCACGGGGTGCATCCTGCGATAACCTTACATTTACGAGTAAGTGTAGAGCGCGATATATGAAGTTCGGACGACATTTGCTCAATATCAAAATCTGAATCTTTGATATGTTTTTCTACGCATAATATGGCATCATTCAAAAACTTCTCGTCTGGGCTTTGATAATCTATATTAGATAGGTCAACTTCCATCCTTGCCCGAAAATTCTTTTGAGACGACTCTCGTTTTTTTAATAAGTTTTCGATACGCGCTTGCAATATTTTCATCTCAAACGGCTTGGCAATATAGCTTTCTGCTCCAGCTTCATAACATTCTATTTGATCATTGGTCGTGTTTTTAGCCGTCAGCATAATAACTGGGATATGATTGACCTGCATATCGCTTTTTATTTTCTGACAGAACTCTAACCCATTCATTTGTGGCATCATTATGTCGCAAATAATAATATCCACTGGGCTGTTTTTAAGCATTTCAATTCCTTTTAAAGCATCTTCGGCCACGAGTATATTGTATTTCTTATTGAAAATACGTTGTATTAGCTCTCTTAGTTCTTCGTTGTCGTCAATAAACAGTATACAAGGTTTTTTGTCGTGTTGCGTTGTTATTTCTGCTACTTCCTCTGCAGATGTATCGATAGCAGAGTTTTGTATAACCTCTTGTTCGTTGTATGCGTTTTTGCTTATTGGTATCGTTACTGTAAAAGTCGATCCTTTTCCTAATTCGCTGCACACCTCAATACTTCCACGATGCAGAGTTACGAGTTCTTTTGTTAGCGACAGACCAATTCCGTTAGATTCGTATCCGTGAAGACTTTTATTGTGATAGAATTTAGTGAAAATTTTATCAAGATCTTTTTTCTCAATACCAATTCCTTCATCTTCAACTTCGAGTATCAAGTACTTATATGCTTCTTTATCAATCGTTGCTATTCTTACATTCACATTTTTGTGTGCTGAAGTATATTTTATGGCATTAGACAGTATATTGAATAATATCTTATCAAACTTATCAATATCTATATATCCCCAAATACCATTATCTATTTGAGTAGTTAAGCGAATCCCTTTTTTATGCGCCAACGATTGAAAATTGGATGTAACCACCTCTGACACAAAAGACGACAGGTTGTTCTTGCTTACGTTTAGTTCTATCTTTCCACTTTCTATTTTTCGGAAATCTAAAATTTGCTGCAATAACCGTCTCAAGCGGCTCGTGTTTGTACGTAGAATCTCTACCTGTCTTTCGGTGCTATCTTCATTTTCTTCCAAATCATCGGCAACACAAGAGATGATGGTGAGCGGAGTTAGAAGTTCGTGCGAAATATTGGTGAAATAGTTTATCTTTATTTGAGTCAACTCTTCTTGAAGCTTCAGCTTATTTTTGCGAGTCATTCGTTTAGTGTAATCGTGAAACGACAAATAAACAATGGATATAATAAGAAGTGTATATAAAAGATAAGCGTATGATGTTTCATACCAAGCAGGAAGCCGATGTATTCCTAATAATTGCTCATCTTTCATCCAGTTGCCATACAAATCGGTCACTTTTATTCGAAAAGTATATTTCCCTTTACCTAACTGATTATAAAAGGCAGAATGTTTTCCATTCTCTATGTATGTCCATTTGTCGTCTAATCCCTCCATCTTATAAGCATACTTCACTTTTCGATTGGAGTTATAAGAAAGTGAAGAGAAGAAAATTTCAATATTTCGTGCGTCGGGCAAAAGCGTGACTTGATGGACAGAGTTATCAATTTCCAACCCCATTGGCAAAAACAAGATTGACCGGTTGTCAGACTTTATATCGGTTATACATACTTGCTTTGCTTCATTGTTCTTTATGTGTTGGCTATGTGGTAATATTTTTATAAAACCATTGTGACCACCCGCATACAAGCAGCCACCGTCGTCGATAAAAGCCGCACTATGACGAAAAGATGAAACAAAAATATTATCATCGTTTACCGAATAGGTAATGTTTTCTTTTTGTTTGGGATTGTGATAGACTATGTATTTGTCGCTGACAATCCATAGCTTGTTATCATTCGATAGAATTTTCAATATATTATTGCCTTCCAGTCCACAAATGTCTGTTTGTTCGGTAATTACTCCTTCTTTCAAATCCAACTGAAATAGCTTCCCTAATGAAGTAGAAAACCACACACATCGGTTGTTCACGCTAATTTTACTTATCGGGTCATTGCAAAAAGGCATCATCGCTTTGGAATAGTGTTTTAGCAAAACAGGTTTCTCCTCATAACTCATTTGATAGATACCCTCTTGCGAACAAACCCATACATTTCCTTTATTGTCTGTGCACATATTGGTGATGTGAGGAATATCGAAAGGTATTCTTGAAATCTGTTTAGAGTTGGCTGGTTTAAAGAACAAGTGAGACGTTGTCCCAATCCAGATATTACCATAGTCATCCTCTACTAACTGCGATATGCTTCCAGGGGAATCAATCACATCTTTCAAATCGAATTCTTCTAAAATAGAAATCTGCATCCGCTCTTGCTTCATTTTCCATATCTTGGTCGAGAAATTGTTGCGTCCACCCAACCATACCGCATCCTCTTTCTGAGATGGCACGATAGATGCCACAACTATAGAATAGAGGTCATTTGTATTGTTGCCATAGGTGATATTCCCTGTCTGTTCATTGAAAAGGCAAAGACCATAACGCGATTGGTCGAACCAAAGAATGCCTTTAGAGTCTTTATTGAAATATAATATGTTTGTATCTACCCCCAACCTTTGTTTGAGGTCTTGCATTGTATAGTTTAGTATTTCCGATTTCTCGAAAGTGATAGTGTAACTCTGATCATAAGCTCCCAGCCACAAATTACCCGAATTATCTTTTATAATCCTACTATATGTTTTGTATTGATCTATGGGTTGGTTAATATCCTTTATTGTATTTATATTCACCTCTTCCAATTCGGATTGTTCGTTTATTCGGAAAATATAAAGTCTGAAGTGTGATAGTGCCCAAATATAACCGTAAGTATCGTCTTGAGTTATGTCGTAAAACACCTGCTCGGGAAAGTGGCGAATGGGATTGATGATAGACTGTTGATGAAACATCTGCTCTTTCTCGACGCTATCGGGATCGAAACGCCAAATACCTTTTCCCCACGTTGCAATCCAATATCTACCTTGACTGTCTTGTGTCATTCGATACGGGCTGTTGCTTTTCATATACGCATACTCTACAAACGAGTCTGAATGGTTGTTATACTTTAATATCTCCCCATTTGAGGTCAGGATCCACAATATCCCTTTTTGGTCTTCGAAAAAAGAGTTTGCTATACTTTTTAGAGGATATTCTTTTAGCACACCAAGCTTGGCGTCACACTTTAGCAGACCTTTATTTGTGGCTACCCACACACTTCCCTCCCAATCGCAAACAAGATCTCTAATCTCATTTTTTTGCACGGTAGAATCGGGGAACGAAGTGGTGGTATATGTGTTCTTATCTATCAGATTAATTCCTTGAGTGGTTCCTATCCAAAGGAAATGATCATCTTCGGTAAAACAACGAATATCATTACTGGTGAGCTTATATGGTGTTTTGTAGTTGCTAATAAATGATTGGGTGTTGTATCCATCATAGCGTTCCAGTCCGTATGCTGTTCCTATCCAAATAAATCCTTTTTTATCTTGATATATATTGAAAATAGAGTTTGTGGATAATTTATCTAAAAAAGGCATCGGTTCAACAATGATTTGTTGGGCACTTAGAAATGGCGTGAATAACAAAAAGAACAGGGGAAATGCAAGAAAATTAAAAAGGCAAATCTTCCTCATAGCAATAGTTAGGTGTTTGTAAATGAAATATGATACAAATATAAAAATACTCATAGGAAAAACAAAGAAAACGGTCTATCTACTTATTGAGGGCAATCCTTAAATAGCATTGCTTAAATAATCTTCCTCCCAGAAGCATACAAACAAGAATGACAGAAGGGAAATTTTGATTCAAGTAGAGGGTAAAATAATGTCAGAACCGTTTTTATCCCCCATATGGATGTATATGAGAAAGGTTTCTATTTAGAATATCACATATTTGCGACATCAACTTTGGCACGGTCGACGATATGAAAAATACAAGGTAAAGAGATGGAATGGACAAATTGGGTAGAATTGGCTCGTGAGTGATTTTGAGGGATAAGGCTTGTTTTCGGAATAACAACCAATTATTTTTTTAATGTAATTTGAAAATATGAAAAAACACAGATTTTTAATGTGGCTTACTTTCTTGTTTATAAGTATAGTAAGCAGTTATGCTCAACAGAACACTGTTACTGGTAAAGTGCTGGACAGCAAACAAGAACCATTGATTGGAGTGACCATTCAGTTGAAAGGCACTTCACAAGGCACAATTACCGACTTTGATGGAAACTTCTCTATTTTGGCCTCAAAAGGAGAGACTCTTGTTATTTCCTACGTAGGATATAAAACAGAGGAAATTCTTTTATCAGATAAAAGGTTGTTATCTATTCATTTATCCGAAGATTCTGAAATGCTTGACGAAGTTGTGGTGGTGGGTTATGGCACTATGCGCAAAAAAGACCTTACGGGTTCGGTAACGCAAATTCGTCCTGAAACACTTGCCAACGAAGCTCCTAAAACAGTACAAGATGTGTTGCGAGGAACAGCAGGTTTGAGTGTGGGCTTTGACAATTCAGCCAAGGGAGGAGGTTCTATGAGTATTAGAGGACAGCGTTCGGTTTACTCTGATGGGGGACACAATGACCCGCTTATTATTCTTGATGGAATGATGTTTTATGGAGAACTCTCTGAAATAAACCCCAACGACATAGCGCAGATTGATGTACTAAAAGATGCCTCGTCGGCTGCTGTATATGGTGCTAAAGCTGCAAATGGGGTTGTTATCGTGACTACTAAGAAAGGGAAATCAGAAAAACCGGTAATCAATTTTAGTGCCAACGTGGGATGGGCCACAATGGCAGACAGCAGAAAAGTGTATGATGCAGATGGTTACCTAACGTATCGTACCGATTTTTATACCACCGACACGTATGGGGTTAATCAGGCTACTGGTAAATATGAAGCCTATCAGACTGGAAATAGACCTGCTGGGTATTACAATCGTCCAACAAGTGCAAACTTAAATCAATACGGGCTGACGATGGATGCTTGGAGAGGTCAGACAACACAAGACGGAAGTATGAGTGACAATGAAATTTGGGCAAGACGCATTGGGCTAAACGCAAGTGAGGTGACGCTCGCCAACTTTCTGACTGGGAAGGTATTCGATTGGTATGATCATTCGTTTCACGCGGGCTTCAATCAGGATTACAATGTCAGTATAGGTGGACTGTCCGAAAAGGTGAACTACTATTTTTCGTTGGGCTACCTGTCTAATGAGGGGATTGTGCGTGGAAACGAATACAGTGCTCTTCGCACCAACATCAAATTGGATGCTAAAGTGACCAATTGGTTTAATATTGGAGCCAACGTCAATTTTCAGAACCGCACAGATGGCGATATAGCAACCGATTGGTACAACCAAATAACGGCTAATAGTCCTTTTGCCACTCCTTACAATGAGGCTGGAGAACTTGTACCTCACCCACAAGGAGAAAATGCTTACTGGAAAGGATATAATTTCGATTACGATCGTCAATTCCTCGAGTTAGACA
The DNA here is from genome assembly GCA_947074275.1 of uncultured Bacteroides sp. Lineage (GTDB taxonomy): Bacteria > Bacteroidota > Bacteroidia > Bacteroidales > Bacteroidaceae > Bacteroides. The sequence continues at coordinate 9,286 of CAMTPA010000076.1, read as the reverse complement.
AAGGGTATACGGTGCTAAACTCCATTCTGACAGCTAAACTGACTCTACCCTTTGGAATAACCTACTCGTTTAATGTTTCACCACGACTTCAATATTTTCACGACCGATATTACAGATCGTCTGAACATCCTGATTGGCAAGCCGAAACGCAAGATCGTGTGATTCGTGAACAAAGCAAACGTTTTGACTGGTCATTGAACAACACAATCACGTGGGATTATATTTTCGCAAAAAAACACCACACCATCCTGACACTTGTTCAAGAGGCTGAGGAGCGTGAATCGTGGGCAGACCGCATCATAGCTCGCAACATTTTACCATCCGAAGCATTGGGCTTTCATGCTACTGCAAACGCCGACAAGAACCTAAGTGAGTTTTTATCTAAAGATACTCGTGAAACGGCTGCTGGATATTTAGCTCGTTTATTTTATTCGTACGACGATAAGTATATGGGTACTTTCTCTTTCCGCCGTGATGGATACTCGGCTTTTGGCACTACCAACCCGTATGCCAACTTCCTTTCGGGCGCATTGGCGTGGACATTTACCAACGAAAAATTTTGGAAATGGAACAACGTGCTGAATTCTGGTAAATTGCGCCTCTCTTTTGGACAGAACGGCAACCGAAGCTTAGCAGACTCTTATGTGGCATTGGCCAACTTGGCGTTAGGGATGTATTCGCAAGGTTATATAAACTCTACTACCAATGCTTTGATGGATATGAAATACCTCTTTGTGAACCGCTTGCCCAATACTGGCTTGCAATGGGAAAAAACAACGTCGTGGAATGTGGGTTTGGATTTGAGTTTCATTCAAGGTCGTATCAATGCCAGCTTGGAATATTACATTATGCCTACTACGGATATGATTATGAATCAATCCTTGCCCAACTTCACAGGATTTACCTCTATAACAACTAACTTAGGTCGTGTTGAAAACCGAGGATTCGAATTTTCGCTAAATACGCGCAACATTGAAACAAGAAACTTTGAGTGGAACACCTCATTGTCGTTTTCTTACAACAAAAATAGAATCAAAAAGCTATATGGCGAAAATGAAACCATTGTAGATGTCGATGGAAATAAGATAACAAAGGAACGCGACGATGTGAGCAATGGATGGTTTATCGGACAGCCAATCAGTAGTATTTGGGACTATGAGGTGACTGGTATTTGGCAAGTAGATGAATATGAAGAGGCTGCTAAGTATGGACAAAAACCTGGTGATCCAAAGGTTGCCAACCATTACACTGCAGACGACAAACAAAATAGCGACGGTTCTATAACCCCCGTATACAACAACAATGATAAGAAGTTTTTAGGTGAGAGAACTCCCCCCATACATTGGTCTATGCGAAACAGCTTTACGTTATATAAAGACTGGAGCCTCTCTTTCAATCTTTATTCTTATATGGGTCACAAAAGCTTGGATCGATACTATTTAAATAATGACAACAATTACTCTCAGATAACAAACTGTCAAAACATATATGCTAAGGATTATTGGACTCTTGATAACCCATCAAATGAATACGCACGTCTTTCTGCACAAGGGCCAACTGGCCTTGCTGCTCCAAGCAGAGTGATAGACAGGTCGTTTATTCGTTTGGAAAACATCTCGGTGGCCTACAATGTGCCTGAGATTTTCTTATCGAAGTATAAAATTCAAAATGCAAAGGTTTTCGCAACGATACGCAATGTTGCCACTTGGAGCAAAGAGTGGGAATATGGAGACCCAGAAACAGGAGATATAGCTCCTCGTATTTACTCTCTTGGGGTTAACTTAACATTTTAAAAAGAAGAATGATTATGAAATACAATAGAAATAAAATCAAATTATTTGCAGGTGCTGCGTGTGTGTCTGCGCTTCTATTGGGGTGTTCCGATGATTTTTTGAAACCTGATCCCCTATCTCTTTACGAACCAACAGTTACTTTTAGCACGGTAAATGGTTTAAACTCGGCGTTAGCTTCGGCCGACAAGGCATTGCGAGCTTATTGGACCAATACGGAGGCTTGCGACTTGATGTTGCCATTGATGAGTGAATATCTTTTCTCTGATTTGACTGTAGCTGGAAAAACGGATGACCAACTGGCTTTTTGTGATATAAATGAGCGTTTTACCCCTACCGATGGCTGGTACAACTTTGACCAAAACCGTTTGGTTATTTTTTGGGGAGAGACTTACAATGGCATCAAATACGCCAACACGGTTATCAGCTATATCGACAAGGTTGCAGGATTGGACGAAGCTATCAGAAATGAATTCTTAGGCCGTGCTTATTTTCACCGTGCCTATCGTTATCTAAATCTCTGTTTTCAGTTTGGCGACGTGCCTTTTGTTTCTAAAATTATCGAATCGCCCAAACAAGATTATAAAAGCACTAAGCGCGAAGCTATTATTAAGCGTTTGGTGCAGGATATGGAGTTTGCGGTGCAATATGTGCCCGAACAAAAAGATATGACCTATATCGGTATGATCAACAAGGGAGCGTGTCGCCAATTGCTCATCAAATGCTATCTTGCCAGCGGCGATTTCCAAAAAGCCAAAGAACAGGCCGATATCCTTATCGAGCAGTCGGGATACTCGTTGATGCAAAACGAGTTTGGGACTTTCTCTAACCCGAATCCTATGACTTGGAATATTACCAACAATGTTATCTGGAATATGCACCAAGGTGGCAACAAAACGATATCTGCCAACAAGGAAGCAATTCTTGTTTTGCCCAATCGCTATGGCAGCGACTCAGGAATACGCACACGCACAATGCGCAATATGGTGCCTCGATGGAACGCAGGCGAAATCACTACCCCCGACAATATAAGAGCGGTAGAAAACTATGCGTTGAACAACTCTAACTACGACGAGACATTAGACTTCAACCGAACTTTTGGACGAGGACAAGCAGTGGTGCGTCCCACCTATTTTGCCGAAAAGTCTTTGTGGTACGTCAATGGAATGAACGACGAGGGGGATTTGCGCCATAATCATAGCGTGGGCAACTGGGCACGTATGGAAGACCTGAAGTACAACCACCCTGACACAAAATACCGTGGCGAAAACATACGTAGCACGTGGACTAATGAAAACGGTGAGACCCGATCATTATGCTCGGACACGATACGTTCTTGGTTTGACTGGCCTCATTATAAGCTGTGGTCAGAATCGCCCGAGGACGAAAGCCCCTCTGCCAACCAATATAATGGAAGCGGTTATGCCGATTTTTATTGCTATCGTCTTGCAGAAACCTATCTGCTTAGAGCGGAGGCTAAATACTATTTGGGAGACCCTTCTGCGGTGGATGATGTGAATGAAGTGCGTAAACGCGCCAGATGCGAGCAGCTTTACACCACCGTAAATATTGATGATATTGTAGACGAGCGCGCTCGCGAACTTTATATGGAAGAGTGGCGTTTCACCGAACTGAGCCGTATATCTTATTGCCTTGCGCTTAGCGGGAAACCCGATAATGAAGGAAAAATCTACAATAAAGATTTGCTTCACCAAGAGAGCTTTTGGTTTCATCGTATCACCAACTACAACAACTATTACAACAAAGACACCGGAGCAAATATACGTGGTAGAAAATACACTATGGGCAAGCACAACATCAACTGGCCTATCCCTCAATCGGCTATCGATGCCAACCGCTTAGGAAAATTGGGACAGAACCCTGGTTACGATGGCTACGACCCAACAGTAGAGAAGTGGGAAACTTGGGAGCAAGCAGTAGCCGACGAGAATTAATATTTAATCTTTTCATCAGACATTTGTAGAGTTGCTGATATAAACGAAACACAGGTTGTCGCTATTCTTAGTAGAAGTGATATGAACGGGTGACAATCTGTGTTTTTAACTACATCTTGAGTTCTATTAATACAATCAATTATGAACATAAACATAAGAATAAACATTTTGGTAAGAAAAACACTCCTGATTTTAGGTGGCTTATTCTTTATATCGTCTTTAGCGTTGGCTCAAAGAAGTGTGAAAACTATCAACGATGGGTGGGATTTTCGTAAAGATGGAGATTTGCATTGGCAATCGGTCAACCTGCCGCACACCTTCAATATAGATGCTTATTCGCAAAGAAGCTATTACCAAGGAAAAGGGATTTATCGCAAAGTCTTGTCAATCCCCGAAACAGACTCTTCTAAACAGTATTATCTGAAAATTGACGCGGCAAGCAAGGCGGCAAGTGTAAAAGTAAATGGTACACCGATGGGCAATCACGACGGTGGATACTCGGCCTTTATTGTAGACATCACCGATGTTGTTGCAAAAAACAATGAGATAGAAATAACGGTTGATAATGCACGCCGAGACATTACGCCTATCTGGGCCGATTTTACTTTTTGGGGAGGTATCTATCGAGATGTGTGGCTCATCACCACGCCAAAACAACATTTTAATATGACGAATCACGGCACAAATGGCGTGTTCGTGAGCACTCCTGTTGTAAACGAGCAGCAAGGGGTGGTGCAAGTGAAGGCGGAAATAACCAATGATGCCAACTCGAAAGTTCGCCTCAAAATAGAAAACCGCATTTATAATGCCGATGGCACAATTATCCAAACAAGCACAAAACCGTTATCGCTGAAGGAAGGAGAAACAAATACAATCGAATATAAGTCCGATGCGATAGCTCATCCCCTGTTGTGGTCGCCCGAGACTCCCAATCTATACCGTGTTATCACTTCTATTGTAAATGCCAAAACAGGCGAGGTGCTCGACGAGGTTTCCAACAAGGTGGGGTTCAGATGGTTTTCGTTCGATGCCGATAAGGGCTTTTTCTTGAATGGCAAAAATTACAAATTGCGTGGAGTGAACCGTCATCAAGACCAAGCACCCGTAGGAGTGGCTATCGATGACGAAGTGAATCGTCGCGATATAGAGCAAATCAAGCAAATCGGATGCAACTTCATTCGTATCTCTCATTATCCACAAGATGATGCATTGCTGGATGCCTGCGATGAGGTGGGGTTGTTGGCGTGGGAGGAGATTCCTATCGTCAATATGGTGCCCGAGACTCCTGGATATGTCGAAAACTGCGAATACAATCTTGTAGAAATGATTCGCCAACACTACAATCATCCGTCTATTATGGCATGGGGATATATGAACGAGATACTCTTGATAGCACCTACACCCGATAAACCAGAATGGCCTAAAGTAAAAGATCGCACGGTAGAATTGGCACAGCGACTCGAAAAACGATTGAAAGAAGAAGATCCTTCGCGTGTGAGTGTAATGGCTTTTCACGGCTCCGACCTCTACAACACCATCGGACTTGCAGTGTCGGACGTTTCGGGATGGAATCTGTATCAAGGATGGTATTTTGGCAAGTTGCCCGATTTTGAAGCTTGGCTCGAAGATCAACATCATCGCTATCCCAGCCGCCCCATCATTGTGAGCGAGTGGGGAGCAGGGTCGGATAAACGTATTCATTCCACTCAAAGCCGCCCGTTCGACTTTAGCATCGAATACCAGCAAAAGTATATTGAGCACTATTTGCCCTACATAGAAGAGAGCGACTACATTGCTGGATGTGCTTATTGGAATTATATCGATTTTAATGTTGCAGCTCGTCAAGAGTCGATGCCACGTGTCAACAACAAAGGCCTTTTCTACAACGACCGCACACCCAAAGATGTGGCCTACTATTTTCAGGCTATGTGGCGCAGTGATATTCCTGTGCTGCGCATCGCGAGTCGCGACTGGGATTCGCGGGTGGGACAAATTGGAGAAAAACAACCTGTCAAAATATATGCAAACTTAGACGAAGTGGAACTTATATCCAACGGAGTTTCTTGTGGCAAGCAGCCATTGTCCAATTGCAACACCACATTCTTAGTGGAACTTCCTCAAGGATCTTCTTCTTTGATAGCACGAGGATATAAAAACGGGGCTCTTGTGGAAGATGCAATGATGATAACATTTGGCTTGCTACCCAATTTAGACAAGGGTGGAGAGCTTGCCATCAACGTAGGCAGCAACTGTTATTTCACATCAGACGTTAGTCACCTCACTTGGCTCCCCGACAGACCCTACCAACAAGGGAAGGGATGGGGCTATGTAGACGGCAAGGAGCGCAGCACCACTTCCGAAGTGTACAACACCGTAGATGGCCCGATTTATCAAACTTGGTTGGAAGATGTCACACAATATAAGATTGATGCCCCTGAGGGAACTTACGAGGTGGAATTGCTGATGGCAGATATTAGTCGTCCTGCTAAGCAGCAAGCCAACCTGCTGGGCAAAGGAGATGAAGCGGCAAGCTCCGCATTAAATAGATTCGATATCACTATTTGTGGCACAATGGTAGAGAAAAACTTCTCTCCAGCAGAAAACAATCGCTATCTCAATGCTTGCAGACGAAGATACATCGTGCAAAACAATGGAGACAGCATCGACATACTACTCACACCATTGCAAGGTAAAGCTTTTTTGGCAGGGATAAAGGTAAGAAAACTATAAACAAAAAAGAGAAGATAATGGAGTAGGATGTTTATGAGTTGATTGGCGTTTCAACAACAGATTTGGTTTTTGTCTACTCCATCTCTCTTTTTGTGTTTATCCTCTCTCTCTCGCTACACACCCTCTTCGGCAATTGAATTGAGCCGAGGGGGGTGTCACTGTATTGTACTTATGCAACACACGTATGCATTCAGAAAAAATAGCCCAGCATCACCGAGTAGCAGCGGCTTTGCGGATTGCTCAGCGAGGAATTCAGGTTGCGTAGCCCCAAATCGCATTTGGCTTTGATGGCCAGATTGGTGTATCTGAAGTCGATGCCGATGCTCACGCCCACGTCGAAACGCTCAAACCCGTTTAGATAATAGGTTGTCTTGTCGAACGTGTATTCGTAGCTGTCGAATGCCGATATGCTTTCGCGATATTTGTTGCCGCTTTCGTCGGTGGCGTTGATGTGAGTGCGACCACCTACGCCCAATGCAAACCACGCACCTACTTTGGGCACAAACACCCAATCGTCGGTGATGTTCACCACGTAGCCTATACTGATGGGCAAACGCAGGTCTTGTATCTTGGTAGACACTGAGTTGAGAGCTTGATGGCGAATGTCAAACTCATACACCTTTCCTCCTTTGTTGCCCAGATAGCTCAATCCCGTTTCAAAGTAGAGATAGTAGTCGGTGGTGTACGATGCTAAAGCACTCACCTTGGCTCCAACCTGTGCGCTGTTGCTGGTTTCAAAGTTCGATTGCAGGTAGTTGAACGTGGCACCCGCTTCTACGCCAAACCTCCATTGAGCTTGTGCAAGGAGTGGCAGAAATGCGAATAGAAACATTAGTTTTTTCATAACTTGGGTCTTGGTTTTGGTTTATTTCGATTGAAGCTCTATGCCACCTATCGTGGCATAATGTAACAACGAAAAAGTGAAGCAGATTGTTGATAGAGTGACTTCGCTTTTTTTGTTGTCCACTGCAAAGGTTCAAAAACTACATCAGCTTACCAAACGAATTTTAGATACTTGTGTCGATAACTATGCACACTTGCTGTACTGGATATACATACTTGACACGGTAGGTATAGCTACTCAGCGTGGTAGGTATAGCTACTCAGGATGGTAGGTATAGCTACTCAGGAATGAGGAGTAATCTTTTTTGCAGAAAGTTGTGAAACATAGATGGGTTTTGGAAATATTTTTTAATATTTGTGGAGGCTGCAAGATTGGAACACGAAGCCTATATCGCTAAGTTGCAAAGCAATGGGGTAGAGGTTCACAACGTGATAAAACCTTGACTTTGTAGATCGTGTTGTGTAAATTTACATACAAAAAGCATCCACCCCTATGTATAAGAGGAATGGATGCTTTGGCTTAAAACTTTAAAACTGTCGCTTACTTGTTTGCTTGGTTTGTGCAACCTATTAATCTGTTAACTGAAATCCTATTTTGCCTTTAATGTCGGTAGACGATGTGCCGATTATCGCTTCAAATTCGCCCGGTTCTGCTGTCCATTTGCCCAGCTGATCGTTGTAGAAAGACAACTCTTGTGGGGTGATGGTGAAGCTCACTACCTCTTCTTGTCCCGGTTGCAACGATACCTTTTGGAATCCTTTCAACTCTTTTTCGGGACGTGGAAGCGATGATTTCTTATCTTTTATGTAGAGTTGAACTACCTCTTTTCCAGCTACATCGCCAGTGTTCTTCACGTTGATGCTTACCGTGAGACTTCCATCTTCGTTCAGCTTCTTGCTCGAAATTTCGGGCTTGCCAAAGGCGAAAGTGGTGTAGCTCAAACCATATCCAAAAGGATAGAGAGCAGGAATCTTTTTGGTGTCGTGCCAGCGATAGCCCACCAATATGTCTTCCATATAGGTCTGGTTGATGCTGTCACCGGGATAGCTTATTTCGCCGTAGTGGATAGCACCGTTGTCTTCTATCTTCACGGGAAATGAGAAAGGAAGTTTACCGCTTGGGTTTACCTCGCCGCTCAGCACATTGGCCAAAGCGTTGCCCGCTTGCGAGCCCAAGTACCATCCTTGCACAATGGCAGGCACTTTGTTCACCCACGGCATTTCTACTGCATTGCCGCTCACCAAGGTCATCACCATATTGGGGTTCACAGCCAGTAGCTCTTCAATCAACTCATTTTGAGCAAATGGAAGTCCGTAGGTGATGCGGTCGCCAGCCTCACAATCTTGCTCGTGATTCTTGTTCAATCCGCCCACGTAGATAATGAGATCAGACTCTTTTGCCATTGCCACTGCCTCGGCACGAAGCGAATCTTCGATGTGCGTAGGAATCACATCTACATTGCCATACATAGAGCGTCCCGACATATAGCCTTTGGCGTAGCTCACCTTGTCGCCATATTTGGCTTGCAAGCCTGCAAGTGGCGAAATCTCCTCTTTTACCTTTAGTTCCGACGAACCGCCACCAGCCACCATCGAGCGAGTAGCGTTTTCGCCCACCACCAATATCTTGTTGTATTTAGATGCGTCGAGAGGCAGCAATTTGCCCTCTTTCTTTGATACAGGTTCGTTGCGGAGAAGCACGATGCCCTCTTCGCCTACACGACGGGCAACATCGGCGTGTTCGTCGGTGGCTTGCGAACCCCACGGACGTTCGGTGTTCATACCCGTGCGGAAGATGAGGCGCAAGATGCGTGATGCCTTGTCGTTGACGGTGCTTTCGGGCACTTCGCCACTCTTTAGCATATTCAAGTAAGCATCGCCGAGGTAGTAATCGTTGTAGCCAAATTCCGACTCAGAGGTTAGCCCGTTGGTAAACGAACCCATCTCTACATCGAGTCCGTAGAGGGC
>CAMTPA010000075.1 GCA_947074275.1 uncultured Bacteroides sp. | reverse complement strand
GCAGAGCACCACGTGATGGTAAATTTACAGAGAAGATTGGTACTTACAACCCTAACACCAATCCTGCTACAGTAGATTTGAATTTTGAACGTGCGCTTCACTGGGTATTGGTAGGTGCACAGCCAACTGACACTGTACGTAACATTCTTTCTCACGAAGGCGTTTATATGAAAAAACACCTTTTGGGTGGTGTGAAGAAAAACGCATTTAGCGAAGCAGAAGCAGAAACTAAATTCGAAGCTTGGAAGAATAACAAAGAAGCAGGCCTTGCTACATTGAAAGCGAAACAAGAAGAAGCTAAAAAAGCAGACGCTAAAGCTCGTTTAGAAGCAGAAAAGAAGGTAAACGAAACCAAAGCTGCTGCATTGGCTGAAAAGAAAGCTGCTGAAGAAGCTGCTAAGGCTGCTGCCGAAGCACCAGCTGAAGAAGCTCCTGCAACCGAAGAAGCTCCTGCTACTGAAGCTGCTGAATAAAAAGCAAGCTCCGTATAGAAAATCTAAAAAAATCCCCTTTAGAGCATTTACTCTGAAGGGGATTTTTATTTCAGTTAGGCTAAGATGAATCCTATAAGAAACATTTGTTATTATTTAAAAGAACTTTGTCTTCGAAACCCACAGCTATATTTATAGCATTGTCCATGTCGTATCCAAAAAGATGCACCTCATTATCCAACAAATGCAATTCACAATTCTTGTATATTTCAGCATATCGTTCGGCGTAGGTATAGGGCACTAAGTCGTCTTTCTTACCTTGAATGATGCAAACATCGCCTTGATAATTGGCAGCCGTTTCATAGATAGGCAGTTCTTGTGCGGTTTTCAGATACATTTTGCCAATTTTTCTACCATAAGCCGACACATACTCAGGAATATCATTGGGATTGAACCGATAACCCAAGGTGCTTCCTTCGATAGCTTGATCTTTGAATACTGCTGCCGGAGCCATCAAAACCAAGCTTTTTATTTTGCTCACCCCCCACTCGCCAGCCAGCATACTTGCTACCACACCGCCTTGCGAATGCCCCAACAAAGAAAGACTATCTACGAAATCCAAAGAGTGAGCATACTCACAAACTTGTTTTGCATCATCAATCTCACTCAACACGGTCATATCCTGAAACTCACCTTCGCTCTGTCCGTGTCCATTAAAATCGAATCGAATCGAAGCAATACCAATCATTTGAAGTCTATCGGCAATCTTTTTCAAAAGAATAAACTCCTTTCTCATCATCAACCCGTGCATCAGAATCACGATGGGGCATTTGTGATTGGGTGGCAACATCGGCTTTTGCAAAATGGCATCCAACTTACCAACAGCTCCTTGAATATTAATTTGGGTACTCATCACGTTTTATTTATTATTAAAAGCTAATAGGTAACAATTCAATATCAAGGATTGTTGTGCTACTTACGCATCAAACGAGTGATGAGAAAATAGCCACCGATTATTTGAATCAACATACCTGGCACACCAATTCTAAAATCTTGAACGGCAATCATAAAGTCGCCAACCATAGCCCATTCTATCAATGTTCCAAATATCTGATAGGCCAAAACCACACCCACAAGAATAGGCAGAGAGATTCGTTTGAAATAACCGGCAGCTATACTTGCAGCAATAGCCAAGAACACCGATTTGGTGAGTATAGCAGGAAGAACAGCAACTGGAGGCATCCCAAACAAAATGTGGTTGAGCAATGGTGAGAAAATAGCAGTCATCAATCCCACTTGCCAACCATATTTATATGCACCAATCAAGGTGAAAAAATATATAGGCAGAAAGATAAAGCCACCTTGAGGAACCAAATGACACAGCTGTGGCAACAACATATTGCCTATCACAAAAGCCATTGCCATCAAGTAGGTTTTCGCTTGTAGATAGTGAAGCGAATAGAGTTTTAAAGTGGTAGTTTGCATATTTATATTTTTCTTTAATTATAAAATTCCTTGTTTTAGTTTCTCTGTATAATCATCTATTTTCATTAGTTCTTGTGGTATCTTAATCGCTTGTGGGCAATGATGAGAACATTGGTCGCAACCGATACAATGATTAGCCTGTCGAAGCTTTGGCACCATACGATCGTATCCAACCAAGAAAGCCTGACGAGCTTTGCGATAATTGGCATCTTGACTGCTTTCGGGATAATTGCTTTCGCACACACAGCGATTGTAGTGCTGAAACACCGAAGGAATATCGATACCATAAGGACAAGGCATACAATACTGACAAGCCGTACAAGGAATCAAAGGATAGTCAATCATCAAGCGAGCCGTCTCCATCAAAAGCTCATCCTCTTCATCACTGATGGGTTCGAGTGGCGCATAAGTGAGCAGGTTATCTTGCAAATGTTCCATATAAGTCATACCACTTAGCACGGTGAGCACTTTGGGCGGAGTACCTGCATAGCGGAAAGCCCACGATGCAATGCTATTTTCATTGCGTTGCTGTTTCAGCTTCCCTACCAGATAATCGGGTATCTTAGCTAAACGCCCGCCAAGCAACGGTTCCATAATCACAACAGGAATATCTCTTTTGGCCAACTCACCATATAGATATTCTGCATTCGTATTGCGTGGATTCACCTCTTTTGCGTGAAGCCAGTCGATATAGTTTAGCTGAATCTGTACAAAATCCCATTTATATTTATCGTGTTGCGAAAGCAAGTAATCGAACACTTCAATGTCGCCGTGATAAGAGAAACCAAGATTGCGCACACGTCCTGCTTCACGCTCTTCCATTAAGAAATCGAGCACTCCATTATCTAAATAGCGTTTATGCAAAGAGTCCATTCCCCCCAACCCAATAGCGTGCAATAGCATATAGTCTATGTAATCTACTTGCAACTCTTTCATCGAATTGTAATACATTTCGAGCGAAGCCTCCCTACTCCACGTGTTGGGCGAGAAATTGGATAGTTTGGTAGCCACAAAATAACTATCGCGCGGATGGCGATTCAGTGCTACACCTGTTGCTTTCTCTGATAATCCTTGGCAATATACAGGCGAAGTGTCAAAGTAGTTCACACCGTGCGCTATGGCATAATCCACCAAAGCGTTGACCATTTCTTGATCTATCTCATCTTTCCCATCACGGGCATTTCCTCCTGCAATGGTGGGCCAACGCATACACCCATATCCCAACAACGAAACCACATCGCCCGAAGCAGAAGAGGTGCGATAGGTCATTTTATCAGTTGGTATTTCGGTGATAGTAGTACCACCACGAGAGGTATTCTTAGAATTACACCCAGCCAAAACTGCTGTTGTTGCTACTGCACCACCGCCAAAAAGCTTTAAGAAGTTGCGACGGTCTATATTGTTTTGCTTTTTATTTTCAGCCATAGTTTTATTTCAATGATTACACGGTTTTATGTTGCAAATGCCCTTCTACGTAGATAGCACTAAAGGGGCGCGATGGGCATAAGTTTTCGCAAGCACCACAGCCTATGCAACGTTCTACATTCACAACTGGAATTTCTTGTTGTTCCAAGCTATTCGGGTCTTTCACTACCATTTGAATTGCTCCTACTGGACAGTGGCGAGCACAATTGCCGCAACTTACTCCATCAGTAAGCACCACACAGTTTTCTGGAACCCAAACAGCGTGCCCCACTTGTGTAGACGATTTATCGGCTGCATCAATAAGCTGGATAGCACCTGCTGGACAAACTTCCGAGCAACGTGTACATTCGGGACGGCAATAACCACGTTCGTATGAGACTTCGGGCTGCATAAAGGTGGTGAGACCAGTAGACGGACGCAACACTTGATTGGGACATACCGACACACAAAGTTGACAACCTGTGCAGCGTGTTGTAAAGTTGCGTACACTCAAAGCACCTGGAGGCACAATGGGGGTTTGACGCTTAGGTATCTTTTTATCTTCAATAAAAGCAAGTCCACCATCTACCTTTTTTTCTTGGGCTTTCACCACCGAAGTTACCACCATTGCACCAGCCACAGTAAGCATTTTGCGACGAGCACTCTCTACCTGTTCTGTATCAACAGCCTGATTGCTAACCACTACTTTACCATCGGCTTTGCGCCAAGGCCTATAATGTAGCGCATCCTTTTTGCACTTATTGATGCAATCGAAACAAGAAACACAGCGTGAGTGGTCTACTTGACGAGATTTGGCATCGATACACGAAGCTTTGCAATTGCGTTCGCACAGCCCACATTGATTGCATTTTCCGCTTTCAAAACGAATTTTATATAATGAAAATCGTGATAAGAATCCAAGAATAGTGCCTACTGGACAAATGGTGTTGCAATAGGTGCGCCCGCCACGCCAAGCCAACACCACAATAACAATCAAGGTGATAAACGCAATAGCCAACGTGCCGATACTTCTCACCCACACATCAGTTTGATAAAAAGCATAACTATCCATTCGTTCGGCTGTATAGGCCAACAGGTTGTTGCCCCATTGATAAAAAGGAGCAAATAAGTTGGAAACAATACGCCCATAAGCACTGTATGGTTCGAGTAATGCTACAAACGAGCCTAACCCTACCACAAACGCAAGAACAAACAGACCCAGCACGGTATATCTCAACCATTGTATTGCCGCACTAAAACGAAAACGGTTTTTTTTGCGTTGAGTTGCAATGCGTGATATAACATCTTGAAAAACACCCAAAGGACAGATTATCGAACAATAGATACGACCGAACAACAAGGTCAATGCAATTAGTCCCACCATCACACCAACATTGAGTGCGAACAATGCAGGCAAGAATTGTATTTTTGCCATCCAGCCAAACCACGAGTGAAGAGTGCCTGTAAAATCGAGAAACAGGAGTGTGATAATCGTTCCGAACAAAGCGGCTAAAGCTATTCGTAGATTTTTTAAAATTCGCATAATAGATTGAAATATGTATTTTTCTTATTTGTATTTATTGGGCAACAAAACCTTTATCATTTAGCCATTTTTCCAATGCCACCCCAGAACGAGTAGCGTTGCGACTTGCAATAGCTGGAATAGGAGTCACAGTAGCATTTTTTTCTAACTTCTGAATCGTTTCTACCGATTGCGAAAAGCCACTTCCGCCGTGTGTACAAAAAGGAACAATCGTTTTTCCGCTAAAGTCGTAATCGTTGAACAAGGTGTAAATCACCATTGGCATATCATACCACCAATTGGGATACCCTACAAAGATGACATCATAATTGGCAAAGTTATCAATTTTACCCGAAATTTTAGGATATGTTTTGGAATTTGCCTCTTGTTTGGCATAGTCTATCAGCTCTTTGTGGGTGCTGCTGGGGTAAGAGTGAGTTGTTTTTATCTGAAACAAATCGCCTCCTGTCATTTCGCTTATCTGTTTTGCCACATATTCCGTAGTGCCATACAGCTTATTGTCTACTATCACCCTACTTGCTCCAGTAGAAGCATCTACGCCACTGGGTTCGGGAAAGGTGAAATAAGTCACCAGCATTTTACTGCCATCTTTTACTTGTGCCGACACATCGATTACAAACAGCAAACTCAATATGGTAATCACGAACATTGGATTTCTTCTCATAACATTTCAGAATCTTAGTCTATTTATCAACAACGCAAAAATAGATGGTTCTATTTGCAACCTTGCTAAACATTTTACGGATGATTGTATACATATTACAGATTAGGAAAGTATAACTTTAAGATTTCGCAGCATTACAAACACTCCATCTGCATCGGAAAAACAACGACTTAGAGAGATTCACCTTCGTGGATTGCTGATAATGACCAGCTTATGAACCAACATTCATTTTTCTATATTTACGAGTTCGAAACCACCAACGAGCCCCTGAGCAACTGGGCTTGACGATAACGGATACAAATTACAGTAAATTGTATACTTATTACTGAAATAGACCGCTACCTATTTGAGAATGACTAAAATAGAGTATTTTTGCAATAAACTTAATACAATAGATGAGATGGATGGAATACAGAAATTCAATACAATAGATGAGTACAACAAAGATATGGGTGTTGAAACACTTCATCCTCTGGTAACCGTTGTCGATTTTTCGAAAGCGAACCGTTGCGGCGAATACCCCGAAGGACATAGCTTTGGTTTTTACACCGTTTTTCTCAAAGATACAATATGTGGTGACATAAAATATGGCCGCAATTATTACGACTATCAAGAGGGGACTCTTGTTTTTTTGGCACCACATCAATTGATTAAAATAGAAAACAGACAACCACACAAACCCAAAGGATGGGCATTGATGTTTCATCCCGATTTGATACGTGGCACAAATTTAGCTCGGTCTATGAAAGATTACACGTTTTTCTCGTACGAAGTATTCGAGGCCTTGCACCTATCGGAACAAGAGAGATTGACTATATTGGAGTGCTTTCAAAACATTGTCACCGAATTAAAACACGGCATCGACAAGCATAGCCAAAGATTGATCGTATCGAACATTGAACTGTTTCTCAATTACTGCACACGCTTTTACGACCGTCAATTCATCACTCGTAGCCACGTGAACAGCGACATACTCAGTCGGTTCGAATCACTCTTGAACGACTATTTCAAGTCCGACCAAGCTCAAACACACGGACTGCCCACCGTGAAATACTGCGCCGAAAAGCTTCATTTATCCCCCAACTATTTGGGCGACTTGCTAAAAAAAGAAACTGGGAAAAGCGCACAAGAACACGTGCAGTTAAAACTTATAGAGGCGGCTAAAGAGAAAATGTATGAAAAAAGCAAGTCGGTCAGCCAAATCGCTTACGAACTGGGATTTGAGTACCCGCAATACTTCAGCCGCTTGTTCAAAAAACGTACAGGTATGACCCCCAATGAATATCGCACCACTGCCCTATCAGTCAACTGACAAACGTATGCAGCTTTAACGCATTTATCGAAAACAAAAAAAAAGAGGAAGCGCATAGTTACCGGAACTGTGCGCTTCCTCCTTTTTATATATCATTAGATTGCTTTTTAAAACTATAAACAGTTGACAAAATAACCGTTAACATTCCACTTGTCAATTGTTCACAACTATCAAGTAGACTATGAACAGTTGTCGTAGTCAGTTCAAATGGCCTTAATCACGAAACAGCCTACTCAAGTCTTGATAAATTTGGATAGTAGAAACACTATCTTTGGAGTTGTAGTATATTTCCTGCCCATTTTTGTCGCTAAACACGATGTAAGGCTTTGAAGATGAAGACAAATACATAAAACAACTTCCCCCATCGGCCAATTTAAACTTCCCCTTATTGATGCCACCTACCGACAAGCCATTTAGTCGAAGCGAAACTTTTGGAAGAGCGTTTGTCAACTTGATACCCTCTATATCATTAAGCAAACGAGAAGTTCCGAACATACCTGTAAAGACAAACTTGCCGTTTTCGAGACGAACCGTAGAAGGTGTAGTTCCGTAAAACATTAAAACCCCCACCACTACAACAATCAACACACTAAAAGATACCACATAGCGACGGCTTCGCTTTGGAGAGTTGTGAACCGCACGATGAGCTTTATCGTAGCAGTTGGCTTTATAAATAAGAAAAGGAATATAAGGAAGAGGAATCAGAAGACTCATACCCGCCCAGTCGGCATGCCCGATTCCTAAACAAATGTAATATACTAATAGGGGTACAATGCCCATTCCTACAAGGCTATAACACATAAAAGTAGAAAGCCCTTTCACGTCAATGTTATCGCGTTCTTCTTTAGATAAGGTGTTATACCCCGCTATCAACATAGGGAATCGTTTGACCAACACTCCTAAGCCAATCAATATACAGGCTGTTATCAGTACAGTAGTTTCCATTTATATACAGTAAAGTCGAATTAATGCCGAAAGATAAGCATTAATTCGTTAAATATACATTTAGATAGGCACTTTTTGCTACTACCAAATATTTAGAGTAATTTTGTGGCCGTATACAAATATATCATATCAACTCATGAGTAATCAACGATACATGATGCGTGGCGTAAGCGCATCAAAAGAAGACGTACACAATGCCATCAAGAACATTGATAAAGGTATTTTCCCAAAAGCTTTCTGTAAAATAATCCCTGATATTTTGGGTGGAGACCCTGAATATTGCAACATAATGCACGCCGATGGCGCAGGCACTAAATCATCTCTTGCCTATATGTACTGGAAAGAGACGGGAGATTTGTCGGTATGGAAAGGCATAGCGCAGGATGCGTTGATTATGAATATCGACGATTTGCTTTGCGTGGGTGCGGTAGACAACATATTAGTCTCATCTACTATCGGTCGCAACAAACTGTTGATTCCCGGAGAAGTAATTTCTGCAATTATTAATGGCACAGACGAGCTGCTTGGAGAGCTACGCGAAATGGGCGTAGGCGTATATGCTACTGGTGGCGAAACGGCTGATGTGGGCGACTTGGTGCGCACCATTATTGTAGACAGTACCGTGACTTGCCGTATGAAACGCTCGGATGTAATAGACAATGCCAACATTCGTCCGGGCGACGTTATTGTGGGGCTTGCATCTTACGGACAAGCCACTTACGAAAAAGAGTACAACGGAGGAATGGGCAGCAATGGGTTGACCAGTGCTCGCCACGATGTATTTGCAAAATATTTAGCAGAAAAATATCCTGAAAGCTATGACGCTGGTGTACCCGAAGAATTGGTATACTCGGGTGGATTGAAACTAACCGACAACGTAGAACATTCGCCCATCGACGCAGGAAAGCTGGTGCTTTCGGCCACCCGCACTTATGCGCCCGTAGTAAAAAAACTATTGGACGCTCTTCGCCCTGCTATTCACGGAATGGTACATTGTTCGGGTGGCGCACAAACCAAAGTGCTCCATTTTGTAGACGATGTGCGCATTGTAAAAGACAACCTATTCCCTGTGCCTCCCCTATTCAAAACCATTCAAGAACAAAGTGGAACCGATTGGGCAGAGATGTACAAGGTATTCAATATGGGACACCGCTTAGAGGTTTATCTATCGCCCGAACACGCAGCAGAAGTAATCGCTATCAGCGAAAGTTTCGGCATACCAGCCCAAATAGTGGGTCGTGTTGAAGAAAGCAATAAAAAAGAGCTGATTATCAAAAGTGAATTCGGAGAGTTCAGATATTGATGAAAAAGATTGTATTCATATTGATATGTGTCGCTTGTGTGCTGGCTACTCTTTATTTGGGGTTCACCTGCTATTTAGCCACCGAACGTGATGACACTGTGGTGAACATAGCCATTCGAGTAGTAGCAACTATCGGGTGGATAGTAGTGAGTTATCGTGTGATAACAAAAAAGGATAGATGGATACAAAAAACGTTTAAGTAAATGGCTGACAACAACAATATATTAGAAAAGTTAGATGGGCTTGTCGCTCGCTTTGAGGAAATCTCTACACTTATCACCGACCCTTCGGTAATAGGCGACCAAAAGCGATACGTAAAGCTAACGAAAGAATACAAAGAGCTGGACGATTTGATGAAGGCTCGCAAAGAGTATATGCAATTATTGGCAAACATAGACGAGGCAAAGGAGATACTGTCCAACGAGTCGGATGCTGATATGCGCGAAATGGCAAAAGAAGAGCTGGACAACAGTCAGGAAAGACTACCCGCTTTGGAAGAAGAGATAAAATTGCTTCTTGTGCCAGCCGACCCACAAGATGGGCGTAATGCGATTCTTGAAATTCGTGGTGGAACAGGTGGTGACGAAGCCGCTATCTTTGCAGGCGACTTGTTTCGTATGTATACCAAATTCTGTGAATCGAAAGGTTGGCGAATGGAGGTATCAAACGTTAATGAAGGCTCTTCGGGAGGTTTCAAAGAGGTAATTTGCAGCATCACGGGCGACAATGTATATGGTGTTATGAAATACGAGTCGGGCGTACACCGCGTGCAGCGTGTGCCAGCCACCGAAACTCAAGGACGTGTGCATACATCTGCTGCATCAGTAGCCATTCTTCCCGAAGCCGAACCATTTGACGTGGAAATCAACGAAGGTGAAATTAAATGGGACACTTTCAGAAGCGGTGGAGCTGGTGGCCAGAATGTAAACAAGGTTGAATCGGGAGTTCGACTACGCTATATGTGGAGAAATCCCAACACAGGTATATCCGAAGAAATCTTGATTGAATGTACCGAAACACGTGACCAACCTAAAAATAAAGAGCGAGCATTGGCGCGTTTGCGTACTTTTATCTACGATAAGGAGCATCAAAAATACATCGATGACATTGCTTCAAAACGTAAAACAATGGTTTCTACGGGCGACCGTTCGGCTAAGATTCGCACATACAACTACCCACAAGGGCGAATCACCGACCACCGCATCAACTATACTATTTACAATCTTTCTGCATTTATGGATGGCGACATTCAAGACTGTATAGACAAACTGACTGTTGCCGAAAATGCTGAACGCTTGAAGGAAAGCGAATTGTAGTACCAATTATAAATTTCAAGGCAATGACTAAAAACGAACTATTTGAAAACATAAAACGTAAGAAATCATTTCTTTGCGTAGGTTTAGATACTGATATAAAGAAAATTCCTCAACACTTGCTTGAGGAGGAAGACCCAATCTTTGCTTTCAACAAAGCAATCATTGACGCAACGGCCGATTTGTGCATTGCCTACAAACCCAATTTGGCTTTTTATGAAAGTATGGGTGTGAAAGGATGGATTGCATTTGAGAACACAGTGCGCTACATCAAAGAAAACTATCCCGACCAATTTATTATAGCCGATGCAAAACGTGGTGATATTGGCAATACGTCATCAATGTATGCGCAATCTTTTTTTGGCGATTTAGATATCGACTCGGTGACAGTAGCCCCCTATATGGGTGAAGACAGCGTGACCCCTTTCTTGCAATACGAAGGGAAATGGGTGATTCTATTAGCACTAACCAGCAACAAAGGGTCGCACGATTTTCAACTGACAGAAGATGCGCAAGGCGAACGCTTGTTTGAAAAAGTGCTGCGCAAATCGCAAGAATGGGCAAACGATGAAAAGATGATGTACGTGGTAGGAGCTACTCAAGGAGAAGCGTTCGAGGATATTCGCAAAATTGTTCCCAACCATTTCTTGCTTGTTCCTGGTGTAGGCGCACAAGGTGGCTCATTGGCCGATGTATGCAAATATGGAATGAATAGCAGCTGCGGACTTATTGTGAACTCATCGCGCGCTATTATCTATGCCGACAAAAGCGATAAATTTGCAGTGGCTGCAAGAGAAGAAGCTAAGAAAGTACAAGCAGAAATGGCAGAAGAGCTGAAAGCCATTCTTTGAGCACAATGCACAGCGAAAGAAAAATTATAAACGACCCAGTATTTGGGTTTATAAATATCCCAAAGGGGTTGCTCTACAACATTGTAAAGCATCCCCTTTTGCAACGTTTGTCGCGCATCAAGCAGCTGGGTATCTCTTCGGTAGTATATCCGGGCGCACAACACACTCGTTTTCAACACTCTTTGGGTGCTTTTTATCTAATGAGTGAAGCCATTGGACAACTATCGTCCAAAGGTCATTTCATTTTCGACAGCGAATCGGAAGCCGTTAGAGCCGCTATTCTATTACACGATATTGGTCACGGCCCTTTTTCGCACGTGCTCGAAAACACGATTGTAAAAGGTATCTCACACGAAGAGATTTCTTTGATGTTAATGGAGAGAATGAACAAAGAGATGAATGGACAGCTCAATCTTGCCATACAGATATTCAAAGACGAATACCCCAAGCGTTTTCTACACCAATTGGTCAGTGGACAGTTGGATATGGATCGATTGGATTACTTGCGCAGAGATAGCTTTTATACAGGCGTGACAGAGGGAAACATTGGTTCGGCACGCATCATTAAAATGCTCAATGTGGCAGACGACCGACTGGTAGTAGAATCGAAAGGCATCTATTCCATTGAAAATTTTTTAATGGCACGTCGATTAATGTATTGGCAAGTATACCTTCATAAAACATCGGTAGCCTACGAACGCATGCTGGTAAGCGCACTGCTTCGCGCCAAAGAGCTTGCTCAAAAAGACATAGAGGTGTTTGCATCGCCTGCACTCAGCTTCTTTTTATACAACAACATTGATAAAGAGGCATTCGACACTCAACCCGAATGTTTGGAGCATTTCATCAACTTAGATGATAATGATATATGGACATCTTTGAAAGTGTGGTGTAACCACTCCGACAAAGTGTTATCGACACTAAGCAAAGGAGTGATTAATCGCAACTTATTTAAAGTAGAAATATCTTCTGCACCAATCGAAGCAGAGCAGATAGAGCAACTAACAGCACAAATCAGCAAGGAACTAAATATCTCTCGTAGCGAAGCAAGCTACTTTGTTTCTACCCCCAGCACCGAGAAAAATATGTATGATCCTGCCGATGATAGTATAGATATTATTTACAATGACGGAAGTATTAAAAACATAGCCGAGGCTTCGGATATGCTCAACATATCACTGCTTTCCAAAAAAGTAAAGAAATACTATCTATGCTATTATCGTTTGCGTCGTTAGCTATAAAATATTCAATAAAGAGTAAGGATATATAAAAAAAAAAACCGTTATTTGTAACGGGAAAAGAATCTTTTTAAAACCAAAAGAATTAAGATATGGAGTTTTCGGCTAAGCAGATCGCTACATTTATAGGGGGAGAAATTGTAGGAGATGAGAATGCAACTGTACATACATTTGCTAAAATTGAAGAAGGGATACCTGGAGCAATTTCATTTCTCGCCAACCCTAAATACACCTCATATATATATGACACACAAGCAAGTATCGTATTAGTAAACAAAGATTTTGAACCTGAAAAAGAGATTAAAACCACTCTAATTAAAGTAGATAACGCTTATGAAAGCTTGGGTAAACTACTCAATCTATACGAGGCAAGCAAACCTAAAAAACAAGGTATCAATCCTTTAGCAAATATTGCAAGTTCTGCTACCATTGGCAAAAACGTATATATAGGTGCGTTTGCCGTGATAGAAGAGAATGCCATAATTGGAGACGACACATCCATTCTACCCCACGCATATATTGGCGAGGGTGTAAAAATTGGCGCAAAATGCACTATTTACCCACACGCTACAATTTATCACGATTGCCGAATTGGAAATGAATGCAATATTCACGCAGGCGCAGTAATTGGAGCAGATGGATTTGGCTTCGCTCCAACTCCTGAAGGATACGAAAAGATTGCTCAAATAGGCATTGTTATACTTGAAGACAAAGTAGACATTGGTGCAAACACGTGCATAGACCGCGCCACAATGGGGGCAACAATCATACGCAAAGGTGTAAAATTGGACAACTTGGTGCAAATAGCGCACAATGACGAAATTGGGTCGCACACTGTTATGGCAGCTCAGGCAGGAGTAGCAGGATCAACAAAAGTTGGTGAGTGGTGTATGTTTGGCGGACAAGTAGGTGTTGCTGGACATATTACAATTGGCGACCGTGTTGTATTTGGTGCCCAATCGGGCGTGCCAAGTAGTGTAAAAGCCAACAGGCAACTAATTGGAACTCCACCGATGGAAGAAATAGCTTATTTCAAATCATCAGCAATATTTCGCAAGCTCCCCAATATGTATTTTGAGATGAACGCCTTGCGCAAAGAATTAGAAGAATTAAAAAAACAACTAAATAAATAAAGTAACCAATGCTGAAACAAAAAACTCTGCAAGAGAGCTTCTCACTGAGTGGAAAAGGACTGCACACGGGACTTGACTTGACTGTTACATTCAATCCTGCACCAGACAATCACGGCTACAAAATACAGCGAATCGATTTGGAAGGGCAACCTATCATTGATGCCATTGCAGATAATGTGACAGAGACTACTCGTGGCACTGTATTGGCTAAGAATGGCGCAAAAGTAAGTACGGTAGAACACGGAATGGCAGCACTCTATGCCTTGGGGATAGACAATTGCTTAATTCAAGTAAATGGTCCTGAGTTTCCAATATTAGATGGAAGTGCCCAATATTATGTTGAACAAATAGAAAAGGTTGGAACCGTAGAGCAAAATGCGGTGAAAGACTTTTATATCATTAAATCCAAAATAGAATTTCGTGATGAAGCAACAGGCTCCTCAATTATTGTGCTGCCCGATGAGAACTTCAGTTTGAATGTATTGGTTTCTTACGACTCTGAAATCGTACCCAATCAGTTTGCGACATTGGAAGATATGAGCAAATTTAAGGATGAAGTTGCTGCAAGTCGAACGTTTGTCTTTGTTAGAGAAATCGAGCCTTTATTGTCGGCAGGATTAATTAAAGGTGGCGACTTGGACAATGCGATTGTTATTTATGAACGTAAAATGTCGCAAGACAGCTACAATAAACTTGCAGATATAATGGGGGTTCCTCATATGGATGCCAGTCAATTAGGATACATCAACCACAAACCATTGGTGTGGCCTAATGAATGTGCTCGCCATAAACTACTCGATGTCATCGGCGATTTGGCTTTGATAGGAAAACCCATCAAAGGGCGTATTATTGCTACACGTCCAGGCCATACTATTAATAATAAGTTTGCACGCCAAATGCGCAAAGAAATACGCCTTCACGAAATACAAGCTCCTTCGTACAATTGCAATGAAGAGCCTATAATGGATGTGAACCGTATTCGAGAACTACTACCACATCGTTATCCATTTCAATTGGTCGATAAGGTTATCGAAATTGGAGCAAACTACATCGTGGGTGTAAAAAACATTACGGTAAATGAGCCATTCTTTCAAGGACACTTCCCTGAAGAGCCAGTTATGCCTGGCGTATTGCAAGTAGAGGCTATGGCACAAGTTGGTGGATTACTTGTATTAAACTCAGTAGATGACCCCGAACGTTACTCAACCTATTTTATGAAAATTGATGGTGTAAAGTTTAGGCAAAAAGTAGTACCTGGAGATACCATAATATTCCGCGTAGAGCTAATCTCACCTATTCGTCGTGGCATAGCTACAATGAAAGGTTATGCGTTTGTAGGCGAAAAGATAGTTTGTGAAGCCGAATTTATGGCTCAAATCGTAAAAAATAAATAAGAAAGAATGATAAGTCCCTTAGCATCTATCCATCCCGAAGCTATAATCGGAGAAAATGTAGAAATTGGTCCTTTTGTTTTCATCGACAAAAATGTAGTAATTGGCAACAATAACACTATAATGCCCAATGCTATCATCTTGTATGGGTCGCGAATCGGAAATGGAAATACAATATTTCCAGGAGCCGTTATTGGTGGAATCCCACAAGATTTAAAATTTAAAGGCGAAGAAAGTACCGCAGAGATTGGTGATAATAACACCATTCGTGAAAACGTGACAATCAACCGTGGTACAGCAGCAAAAGGTCGCACCGTAGTAGGTAATAACAATTTATTAATGGAAGGAGTTCACGTTGCTCACGACGCTCTAATTGGTAATGGATGTATTATTGGTAATTCAACTAAAATGGCAGGTGAAATCATTATTGATGATAGCGCAATTGTAAGTGCCAATGTACTGATGCACCAATTCTGCCACGTAGGAAGCCATGTTATGATTCAGGGTGGAAGCCGATTTAGCAAAGATATTCCACCTTATATTATTGCAGGAAGGGAGCCTATCTCATATGCAGGTATCAATATTATTGGATTACGCCGTCGTGGTTTTGCCAATGAAGTAATTGAAAGCATCCACAATGCTTATCGCTTCATTTACCAAAGTGGTTTAAATACATCTGATGCTTTGGCTAAAATTGAAGAAGAAGGCCTAACAAAAGTTGCAGAAGTGGAATATATTGTTAATTTCATACGCAATTCAGAACGAGGAATTATAAAATAATTTA
>CAMTPA010000074.1 GCA_947074275.1 uncultured Bacteroides sp. | reverse complement strand
AAGCAGTTTTCGGACATATAAAAGAGTGTGGAAATTTTAGAAGGTTTAGATTACGTGGATTGAAAGGAGCTGAAATTGAATTTGGCTTGAAAGCACTTGCCCATAATATGCGAAAATTGGTTGCATTAGGTTATAGTGCATCTTTTTTTATCAAATCTGCAAATAAGAAGGCTCTATTAACAGCAAATATTAAGATATATGACAGTATAAATCATAATATAGCTGCCTAAATCGAAATAACAGTTTTTTAGAAGTGCATATAATAGAAAAAAGGCTATCTAAACATTTTCATTGTTAGACAGCCTCCTCCTTTTGTTTCGTTCAGAAACTTATTTATCGCCAAAATAACGGTTGAACAAACCTTCAAAACCTTTTCCGTGACGTGCTTCGTCTTTACACATTTCGTGTACAGTATCGTGGATTGCATCCAAATTTAAAGCTTTAGCGCGAGTAGCAATGCGTTTTTTATCTTCGCAAGCACCAGCTTCAGCGTTCATTCTTTTTTCAAGATTTGTTTTTGTATCCCACACGCAATCGCCCAAAAGCTCTGCGAACTTAGCAGCGTGTTCAGCTTCTTCCCAAGCATAACGCTTGAAAGCCTCTGCCACTTCAGGATAACCTTCACGATCAGCTTGACGGCTCATCGCCAAATACATACCAACTTCGGTACATTCGCCCATAAAGTGATTGTTCAAATCTTTAATCATCTCTTCGTCGCAACCTTTTGCTACACCAATCACGTGCTCATCGCAAAAAGAAAGTGCTCCACCTGGCTCTTCTGTTACTTCTACAAATTTGCTTGCAGGAGCTTTACACAATGGGCATTTTTCGGGAGCTGCGTCACCTTCATGAACGTAACCGCAAACAGTACATCTAAACTTTTTCATTTTTCTTCAGAATTTAATTAGTCAATATTTAATTAGTCATTTTATCCTTTAAACAATCTTTACATACACCTCTGTAATAAACGTGAGTTTCTTCTATTTCGTGTCCTTCCATTCGTAGTTCTTTTGTTTTACTCAACCCTACTTGTGTATGGAAATCATATATTTTTCCACACGTTTTGCATAAGAAATGTGCGTGCTGTGACGTATCAGCATCAAAGTTTACATTCTTGTCATCAATAGTCAGCATCAGTGCTGCACCGTGCTCGGCAAACAAACGAAGCGTATTGTAAACCGTTGTCTTAGAGAGCGTAGGCATCTTTTCAGATAAAGAAGCGTAAACTTCTTCGGCCGAAGGATGTGTTTTATGCTCCATCAAATACTCCATTATAGCAATGCGCTGAACAGAGGGTTTCACTTGGTGAGCCAATAATATATCGTATGCTTTCATCTTCACTTAGTTCAACTTTGTAATCATTACAACTTTAATCACATTGCAAAGATAGGACAATGTTTTAAATAAACAATACTTAAGAACAAATATTTTGAAATTATTTTTTCTGATATACAAAATGGGGGTAGCACCTACTTTATTTAATAATGTAGAGCTATTATTTCTCACTCTTTTCCACCTCTTTGAGAAAAAATTTCCAAAGCACAGAGAATTTATTCTCAAGGCGCAGAGAAATTCTTCTCAAAGCCTTGAAAAGAAATCATCAGCTCTTATCCAACAATTTAATAAAAGTGGGCTTATGAGTTATTCTCCGAAAGTATTTTCTACTTTTGTAATTGATATATAATACAATGAGCTATGAATTATGGATTCGTAAAAGTGGCAGCTGCTATTCCGCAGGTGAAAGTTGCCGATTGTCATTACAATGCCGAGCAAATAAAAAAGCAAATTATAGATGCCGACAATATGGGAGTGGAAATCATAACATTCCCCGAACTGTGCATTACCGCCTATACGTGTGCCGACCTGTTTGCACAACAATTGCTGTTGGAGCAAGCCGAATTGTCATTGATGGGGTTGATTAATGATACTCGTCAGTTAGAAATCATCTCAATTCTGGGTATGCCTATCGCAGTAGATGGCACGCTATACAATGCAGCGGTTGTGATTCAGCAAGGAAAAATACTGGGTGTGGTGCCCAAAACTTTTTTGCCCAACTACAAGGAGTTTTACGAGCAACGATGGTTCACATCGGCTTCATTGAGCATCGACAACAACATTCGTATCTGTACCGAAAACGTTCCTTTCGGCACCAATTTATTGTTTGAAACTTCACGCACTACTTTTGGAATAGAGCTGTGCGAAGATGTGTGGGCGGTCACTCCCCCCAGTTCCAACCTTGCTCTACAAGGAGCCGAAATCATATTCAACCTATCGGCCACAGACGAATGTATAGGCAAACATCACTATTTATGTTCGCTTTTGGCACAACAGTCGGCACGCTGTATGGCAGGTTATGTTTACTCTTCGTGCGGGTTTGGCGAGTCTACCACCGATTTAGTGTTTGCAGGCAATGGGTTAATTTACGAGAACGGCTCACAGTTAGCTCACAGCAAGCGATTCTGCTTTGAACAACAACTCATAACAAGCGAAATTGATGTAGAAAAACTTCGTGCCGAACGCCGACAAAACACCACTTTTGCAGCCAATAAAGGATTGATGCGTACACAAGAAAAAGCAATACGTATATCCACCAAGCCTACCAGCGAAAAAGAGCTATGCTTGACACGCACGTTCGATATGCACCCCTTTGTTCCAAAAGGGAAAGCTTTGAGCGAGCGTTGCGAAGAGATATTTTCAATACAAATATCGGGACTTGCCCAACGATTGGTACACACTCACGCACAAACTGCCGTTATCGGCATATCGGGCGGATTGGACTCAACACTTGCTCTTTTGGTATGCGCCAAAACATTTGATAAACTGGAAATACCACGCAGCCGAATCGTAGGTGTGACAATGCCGGGATTTGGAACTACCGACCGCACCTACAACAATGCCATCGACTTAATGAAATCACTCGGAATCACCATTCGAGAAATCAGTATCAGAGCGACAGTAATGCAACATTTTGAGGATATTGGCCACAATGCAGAGGTACACGACGTGACTTATGAAAACTCGCAAGCGCGTGAACGAACTCAAATATTGATGGACATAGCCAATCAGACCAATGGTATGGTGATAGGCACAGGCGACTTGTCGGAACTTGCACTGGGATGGGCCACCTACAATGGCGACCATATGTCGATGTATGCAGTAAACAGCAGTATTCCAAAAACTTTGGTGAAGCACTTGGTGAAATGGGTAGCAGAAAACGGAGTGGATACAGAGTCTCGCGCCACTCTACTCGATGTTGTAGATACCCCTATCAGCCCCGAACTGATACCTGCCAATGAAAATGGCGAGATAAAACAGAAAACAGAAGATCTGGTAGGCCCTTATGAATTGCACGATTTTTTTCTTTACTATTTTATGCGTTTCGGTTTTCGTCCTGCAAAGATTTATATGTTGGCCTGTTCGTCATTCGATGGTATATATGACAAAGAAACAGTCAAGAAATGGCTCTCCATTTTCCTACGTCGTTTCTTCAATCAACAATTCAAACGCTCTTGCCTACCCGATGGGCCAAAAGTGGGTAGCATTTCTATCAGCCCACGTGGCGATTGGCGTATGCCAAGCGATGCGTCGTCGGCAGCTTGGTTGAAAGAAGTAGAGGAATTATAAAAAAAGAGCCGGATGCCTAACTTTCACAAGTTTACATCCGGCTATCGGTTAACAATTAATATAGAGAAAGTGTTTTTCAGTATTTAAAGCACTCCCTTGCTCGAAGGAAGTTCGTAATTGTAAATATCACGACGTATCGCCATCTTAATGGCACGGGCCAATGCTTTGAAAATGCCCTCTATCTTATGGTGTTCGTTTGCACCCTCAGCTTTGATGTTAAGATTCATTTTGGCGGCATCACTTAGCGATTTAAAGAAATGCAAAAACATCTCGGTGGGCATATCGCCAACCTTTTCTCGGTGAAACTCCGCATCCCATACCAACCACGGTCTACCACCAAAATCGAGGCATACCTGACATAAACAATCATCCATCGGCAAAGCATAGCCATAACGCTCAAGCCCTCGCTTATTGCCCAAAGCCTGATTGATACATTCTCCCAAAGCAATGGCAGTATCTTCGATGGTGTGATGCTCATCCACTTCCAAGTCACCTTTCACTTGAATAGTCAAGTCCATCCCCGAATGTTTTCCTATTTGCTCAAGCATATGATCGAAGAATCCTAAACCAGTAGAGATTTGACACTGTCCACTTCCATCCAAATTGAGCGAAACGTAAATATCAGTCTCCTTGGTAGTGCGCCTTACTTCCGATTTCCGTTCACCAGCAAATAAGAACTCAGTTATCCGGTCCCAATCAGTAGTGATTAGAGCACAGTATTCTGCAAGATTGGTATCACGAACAATCGTATCATCAGCTTGCAATAAGATAGCTTTGCAACCTAAGTTTTTAGCAAGTTCTACATCGGTGGCACGATCACCAATCACGAAGCTACCTTCGAGATTGTATTCGGAATTGTCGATGTACTTGGCCAACATACCTATGCGTGGTTTACGCGTGGGTGCGTTATCTTCAGGAAAGCTACGGTCAATAAACACCTCATCAAACTCAATGCCTTCGCCACTCAATGTTCTCATTATTAAGTTGTGAGTAGGCCAAAAGGTCTCTTCAGGAAAAGAATCCGTTCCCAACCCATCTTGATTGGTCACCATTGCCAACTCAAAGTCAAGCTTGCTATTTATAAAACCCAAGTTGCGAAACATCTTTGGATAAAACTCCAGCTTCTCAAAAGCATCGAGCTGATAATCCAAAGGAGGTTCAATCACCAGCGTGCCATCTCTATCAATAAATAATACTTTTTTCATACGTTTATGTTGTGTCATTCGGGTTTATAAGTTTGCAACGCCTCTACCAATTTATTATTTTCATTTCGAGTACCCACCGTCACACGCAAACAGTTGTTGCAAAGCGAAACCGAATGACGATTTCTTACGATAATGCCTTTTGCCACTAAATAATTGTAGATAGCTACCGCATCAGTCACACGTGCCAAAAAGAAGTTTGCATCCGATGGATAAATTTCAAGCACACAATCAAGTTGTTTAAACACATCTTCAAGATGTTCACGTTCACTTTGCAGATTCTTTACCCAGCCTACAATTTCGTGGTAGCGATGAAGCATATCCAACGCTTGTTTTTGTGTGAGTTGATTGACATTGTATGGATATTTAATCTTGTTCATTATACCTATCACTTCGCAAGAAGCGAATGCCATACCCAAACGAATAGCTGCCGATGCCCAAGCTTTAGAAAAGGTCTGCAACACTATCAAATTGGGAAATTCGCCAAGCCTTGCAAGGAATGATTGTTGACTGGAGAAATCAATATAAGCTTCATCTACAATCACCAACCCTTCAAAGCTTTTCAGCAGTTTTTCTATCTCGGCTTGACACAAGTCATTGCCCGTTGGGTTATTGGGTGAGCAAAGAAATATCAATTTAGTATTCTCATCAGTAGCCGCCAATAACTTATCGGCAGTAAACTGAAAATGCTCATCAAGCAATACCTTACGATACTCCACATCATTCACCTCCGCACAAACAAGATACATTCCATAGGTAGGATCAATAGCCACTACATTATCTATACGAGGTTCGCAAAAAGCACGAAACACCAAGTCGATAGCCTCATCGCTACCATTGCCCAAAAACATATTCTCGATAGGGACGTGCTTTATTTGCGATAGCTTTTTCTTCAGTTCGATTTGCAAAGGGTCGGGATAGCGATTGTGAGGCATATTGAAAGGACTTTCATTGGCATCCAAAAAAACAGATGCCGATATACCCTTGTATTCATCGCGAGCAGAGGAGTAAGGTTTCAAAGCCCATATATTGGGACGAGTTAACTCTTGTAATGTTTTCATCTTTATAGAAGCATTTATAAGGATCGTTTTATTTCATTTAGACGGACAGTCACTGCATTTTTATGTCCATCCAAACATTCATTGGCCGCCATAATCTCAATAGAAGGGCCAATATTGGATATGCCCTGTGCATTGATTTCCTGAAAAGTGATTTTACGGATAAAGCTATCCAAACTCACTCCACTATAAGCGTGCGCATAGCCATTGGTAGGCAATGTATGATTAGTTCCCGAAGCATAATCACCAGCACTTTCGGGAGTATAAGAACCCAAGAACACCGAACCTGCATTAATAACCTTTTCAGCTACTGCCATATAATCTTTCGTTTCTATAATCAAATGCTCGGGTGCATACTGATTGGTCATTTCAATGGCTTCATCCATATCTTTCACCAATATCAATTTACTATTAGCGATAGATTGCTCAGCTATTTCTTTACGAGGAAGTGCATTCAATTGACGTTCAACCTCTGTTGAAACAGCCGTTTGCAAAGTTTCCGAAGTGGTTATCAAAATAGATTGGCTGTCCACACCGTGTTCGGCCTGAGAAAGCAAATCGGCTGCCACAAAAACAGGGTTAGCAGTTTCATCAGCAAGCACTTCTACCTCGGATGGCCCAGCTGGCATATCGATAGCGGCATCGCGTAAGCTCACCAACTGTTTGGCAGCAGTCACATACTGGTTGCCTGGTCCAAATATCTTGTATACTTTAGGAATACTCTCCGTGCCATAAGCCATAGCAGCAATGGCTTGTACACCACCTACTTTGAATATTTTACTCACACCTGCCAGTTGTGCTGCAAAAAGAATAGCAGGATGCACCTTACCCTCTTTGTTGGGTGGAGTACAAAGCACAATCTCCTTACAACCCGCTATCTTAGCTGGAATGGCCAACATCAACACAGTAGAAAATAGAGGAGCTGTTCCACCGGGGATATACAGCCCTACTTTATCTATTGCCACTGCCTTCTGCCAGCAAACTACTCCGGGAGTTGTTTCTATTTTCTGACCGATAAAACGTTGTGAAGCATGAAAGGTTTCAATGTTGCTTTTGGCCAAAGCGATAGCCTCTTTAAGAGACGATTCAACCTGCTTTACCCCTTCTTCAATTTCTTCTTCCGACACAGTCAACGAGTCAAGTGACACTTTATCAAACAGAGCTTCGTATTCAACTACCGCTTTATCGCCTTCGCTACGTACCTTATCGATAATAGCACGTACTGTGTCAAACAAGTTTTCGGTATTAAGCGTCGGACGTTTTAATATCTCACTCCACTGACTCTTCGACGGGTATTTTATTAGTTTCATATCAATTCTACTTTAAGAATAGTCGATATTAAGGAATCATTTTTTCGATAGGCAATACCAATATTCCTTCAGCTCCCAATGCTTTGAGCTTTCCGATGATTTCCCAAAAACGTTTCTCATCGAGCACGGTATGCACAGAGCACCAATCATCCTGAGCCAATGGCATCACCGTAGGGCTTTTCATTCCGGGCAACACTTCAATAATCTCGTTCAGCTTTTCTTTGGGGGCATTCATCAATACATATTTCTTATCCTCGGCTGTTTTAACAGCATCCATACGGAAAAGCAATTCATTGAGAATTTCTTTCTTCTCGGCACACATCTCTTTATTACCAATCAGCAATGCTTCCGACTTCATCACCACTTCCACTTCGCGCAAACGATTGCTCACCAAAGTAGAGCCCGAACTTACAATGTCGAATATGGCATCTGCCAACCCAATACCCGGCGCAACTTCTACCGAACCAGTAATCACGTGTACTTCGGCTTCTACACCCTTATCAGTCATAAAATCGTTTAGAATTTCAGGATAAGAAGTTGCTATCTTTTTACCTTGAAACCACTCTACACCCGGATAGTCAATATCTTTGGGAATAGCAAGCGACAAGCGACATTTACTAAAGCCAAGGCGTTTTATCACATCGGCATCCTCTTTCTTTTCTACAAATTCATTTTCGCCTACAATGCCTAAATCCGCTACCCCCGTAGCCACCGATTGAGGAATATCATCGTCGCGAAGAAATAAAACCTCAACTGGAAAATTGGAAGATTGAACCAGCAAAGTGCGTTTTGAGGTACTTAGCTTAATATCCGATTCTGCCAAAAGTTCCATTGTCTCTTCAAATAAGCGACCTTTGGCTTGTACTGCAATTCTTAATAACATACGCTTTTCTATTTTATGATTTATTTTTGATTTACGATTTTAAAACAAAAAAGGCCTACCATCACTCTGGCAAGCCTTTCTTTTATGATTACATTTACACAATAGCATCACAGCCCACCGAGTTATTCGTTAGGAAAATGATGATGTAGATGTGTAATTGTATATTTCATATAATTATCTTATTGCTGCGACAAAAGTAAAGTATTAGTTCGATACTACCAAACAATTATCACAAAAACTTCCTTTTTAATATCAAATTAAAGGCAAAACCTCTTCTGACTCTACACCGCACTCTGTAAAAAACATTTCTTCTTTTGCTTTTTCTTGCGGAAAAGTGAAATAAGTACAAACAGCGTCCGTACATACTTCTCCATCCTTATTATAGAGCTTGGCATCTATTACAACGATGTTGCGTTTCGTTTCACGAATAGAGGCACGAAGCACCACGTTCGAATCTTTTGTACTAATAGACTTGCGATAGCGAGTCTCCATTTTAGAAGTAACTCCTGTTGTTTGTAGTTTTCGCACCACTACCCACGCACAAATTTCATCCAGCAATACTGCCTGAATGCCACCGTGTAGCGTGTCGAGCCATCCTTGATATTCGGAGCGTGGCTTCCAGATGCTCACTATCTCATCGCCATCTTCGTAAAACTCCATTTTTACACCCATCTCATTGTTGGGCGCACATCCAAAACAGTTGTAACCTTCAAGGCCTTTCCAAGGATTAATTATCTTCTTCATATTATCTAAATTAAAGTGGCTCTTTATCCATACGTTTGAGAGGATAAAGAGCCACAAATATAATTATCTTTTTAGAAAAGAAGTAAGTGTAATATCCGAATCTATCAATCGATTACATCTTTCTTCATTCGTAGATAGGCGCGATGCCCGTAGATAGCAATTACAATAAAGCAAATAAATGGCAGGATAAACGAAACATTTACAGCCGGTATATTCCAGACTGTGTGCAGGTCGATAATGCTTGCTTGTAGTGGTGGCAACACTGAGCCGCCCAAAATGGCCATAATAAGACCAGCTGCACCAAACTTAGCATCATCACCCATTCCACGGAGAGCAATGCCATAAATAGTAGGGAACATCAGTGACATACAAGCCGATACGCCTACCAAGCAGTACATTCCTACTATATTTTGGAATGCAATAACACCACAAGTGAACACACCTGCTACGATAGCAAGCACTTTCAAAAGCAGTCCAGCATTGAGATAACGCAAAATAAACGTACAGATAAAACGACTGATACAGAATATGACCATAGCAGCAATATTGAACTTCTGCGAAAGTATTTCGGCTGCTTGTTCCTCCATGCCATCGGCCATAAATATGCGTGTGCCATACTGAATAATAAATGTCCAACACATTATTTGCGCACCCACATAAAAGAATTGTGCTACCACTCCTTCACGATAGTTGTGTACAGAGAAGATGCGTTTCAGCGTAGGTAAAAAGTCGATATTGTGAGACTGATCGGCATTCTTGGGCATTTTAACCATTCGAATAAGCAACAACATCACCAATATCACTCCTCCTATTATAAGATAAGGTGTAATCAATACTCCCAAATCCGAACTCTTCATTGCTTCAAACTCCACCTCCGAAAGCTGACTACGCTCGGCGGTGCTCATTGGGTTTAGTCGATTCTGAATAAAATTCATCGCTACATACATCCCAAGTAGCGACCCCATCGGATTGAAAGATTGCGCTAAGTTCAAACGTCGAGTAGCCGTATCCTCATTTCCCATCGACAAGATATAGGGGTTGCAGCTTGTTTCTAAGAAAGACAACCCGCACGTCAATATAAAATAAGCTATCAAGAATGGGTAGTAATTGCCCAACAGCATAGCGGGGAAAAACAGAAACGCACCAATGGCATACATTCCCAATCCCATCAGCACACCAGCCTTGTAAGAGAACTTACGAATAAACATCGCCGCAGGAAAAGCCATTGCAAAATAACCACCATAAAAAGCCACTTGCACCAATGCGCCATCGGCAACACTCATTCTAAAAATCTTAGAAAAGGCCTTTACCATCGGATTGGTTATGTCGTTGGCAAATCCCCACAAGGCAAAACAAGAGGTGATGAGGATGAACGGTATCAGGTAACTGACACCATCCTTGCTTAAAATCGAATTCTTCTTCGTGTCATTCATATTGGTAAAAAGATATTTGTTGATTAGTCGTATAAATAGAATATGCGTTCCATCATTTGCCACTTCTCATTCGAAGTTGCGCCGGGTTTCACTGCTTGAAAAATAGCCATATAGTCTTCCCACTCTTGCTGACGAGGCAGTTGGGCAAGACGCGCCATTGCCTCATCCCAATCAAAGTCCAAAGGAGTTTCTACAATCATAAACAAGCGCGCCCCCAACAAGTAAATCTCCATTTCAAGAATACCCACCTCGCGGATGCCCGCTTTTATCTCCGCCCAAAAGTCTTCTTTGCGATGACGACGGCGATATTCCGCAATCAGATCTTGATTGTTTCTCAAATCGAGCGTTTGACAATAACGCTTTACAGGCTGCTGATAACTGCGTGTGGCATATCCATTCTTGTTTGGTTTCATCTTGCTGTTTTTTTTAATAATGGGTGTTGCTCAACCCCACTTATCAAGCAGAATTGAGCAACAAAAAAAAGAACACTTACATTGATTGGTCACAATACTTTCTTGTATAAATCCAAGATAATCTCTTTACTCACCTCACGTGGATTTCCAGGTGTACAGACATCGGCAAAAGCAGCATCGGCCAAACGGTCTAAATCAGCTTCTTTGATACCTATTTGAGTCAGTGTTTGAGGAATACCAACACGGATAGAAAGAGCTTTCACTGCATCTACCGCTGCTTGAGCCGCCTCTTCGTTGGTCATTGTTGGCACATATACATTCATCGCCTTGGCTATGTCTACATATTTATCTACGGCAGCCGGCATATTATATTCCATAATGGTAGGTAGCAACAACGCATTTGCTACTCCGTGAGGTATGTCGAAAATAGCTCCCAGAGGATGTGCCATTCCGTGAACAACCCCCAAACCTACGTTGGAGAAAGCCATACCTGCAATGTATTGAGCCACAGCCATTCCGTTGCGCGCATCAGCATTCGATGGTTCGTTCACCGCAGTTTCCAAGTAGCGATTAATCATCTCGATGGCTTTAATCTCGAACATATCACTCATCTCCCACGCACCCTTAGTTATCAGTCCTTCGATGGCGTGAGTCAGAGCATCCATACCCGTAGCAGCAGTCAGTCCCTTGGGCAGTGTGTACATCAATTCGGCATCTACAATAGCTATCGCAGGAATGTCGTTGGGGTCTACACATACCATTTTCTTATGATTTTCTTCGTCGGTGATGACGTAGTTAATCGTAACCTCAGCAGCCGTACCAGCCGTAGTGGGCAATGCGATAATAGGAACCGATTTCTTTTTGGTGTCTGCCACCCCTTCGAGCGATACTACATCGCTAAAGTCGGGATTGTTGGTGATGATTCCAATGGCTTTAGCCGTATCAATAGAAGAGCCTCCTCCAATGGCAAGGATAAAATCGGCTCCCGAATCGGCAAATGCTTTCACACCAGCTTTCACGTTGGACACCGTGGGGTTGGGTTTTATTTCGCTAAACACCTCAAAAGGAATATTGGCTTTTTTCAGAACATCCAAAACCTTGTCGGCAACACCAAATTTAATCAAATCTTTGTCGGTAGCCACAAATGCTTTGTGAAGTCCCAAACGAGAAATTTCTTGTGGAAGCACTTCGCGTGCTCCAGGTCCGAAGTACGACACCTCGTTTAATATAAATCTATGTATCATTGTTGTTTTAGTAACGGCAATACAACAAGAGCGTTGTACTCCAATTATTAGGTATTCGTTATCGAGTTGGTTTCAAGGCCTTGGAACTAAAGTTTCGCCTTGTTGAAACAAAAGTTTCAAGGCCTTGAAACCAATCGGGTTTATTTATAGATTGGTCCGTAAACATCGCAAGCGCGATAGTCTGCTCCCTCTTTTTCCATACCGAAAGCATTCCAAGCTGCTGGGCGGAATATCTGTTCGTCTTCCACATTGTGCATACACACCGGAATACGTAGCATAGAGGCCATCGTTATCAAGTCTTGTCCTATGTGTCCGTAGCTGATAGCACCGTGGTTGGCTCCCCAGTTGTTCATCACCGAATATACATCTTTGAAAGCTGGTTTATCGTTCAGTCGGGGCACAAACCAAGTGGTAGGCCAAGTACGGTCAGTGCGTTCATCAAGCAGTTTATGCACCTCAGATTCAATTTCAACCGTCCATCCTTCGGCTATTTGCAGCACAGGACCTAAGCCTTTTATCCAGTTCAAGCGCGACATTGTTACTGGCATTCCCCCCCTTGAAAGGAAATTCGACGAGTAGCCGCCTCCACGGAAATAATCACGATTGGCAGGATACCACGTAGTGGCTTCCAAGCATTTTTCAGCCTCTTCTTGCGATATTTCCCAGAAAGGTTTCATTGTAGGATTTCCGTCAACATCTGTTTGTTGTCCAGTTCCATCAAGAGTTGTCGCACCAGAGTTTATCAAGTGAATAATACCGTTGGCAGCCACACCAGTCAGTTCTTTCCCTGTCACCCGTTTCACTGCATCGGGGCTCCAGTAGGTGCGCACATCCGAAAATATTTGGGCACGGTTTGTGAGTAAATGTCCAAACAGCATCGACACACCGTTGTAAGCGTCATTTTCGGTAGCAAGCACGTATGCTTCGCGAATGCCGTTCCAGTCGAAAGAGGTATTGAGCAGAGCTTCCGAGAAGTCTCCATTGGGGTAGAAGTCAGTCCACTGGCGTTGTCCTTGAAAACCTGCCGCAATAGCATTGTGCCCCAACGCTTCTTCGGCAAATCCCATTTCTTTTAACTTAGGATTGCCCACCATCAAGTCGCGCATAATGATTGTCATCTTCACTACAAACTCCCAATCGGCATCTTTTTCTTGACGCGATTTTACTTTGGCAGGTGTATTATAATCAGTTCCTTCGTTCTTCTTACAATATTTTTCAGTCCACACCATTGCCTTAGCATACTCTTCTTTATCGTAGATTCCTTCAGCCATACGACGAATCAGCTCAGTCAAATCGATGTATTCGCAGCGCATACCCAAGTAGTCTTGAAAGAAATCGGGGTTAACGATGGAACCAGCTATACCCATCGACACACTACCCATCGAAAGATAAGATTTGCCTCGCATTGTAGCCACTGCCATAGCAGCACGTGCAAAGCGAAGAAGTTTTTCTGCTACATCGGCAGGAATCGTTGCATCGGTAGAGTCTTGCACGTCGTGCCCATAGATGCCAAATGCTGGCAATCCTTTTTGTGCGTGTGCCGCCAACACCGCCGCCAAGTAGACAGCACCTGGACGCTCCGTTCCATTAAATCCCCACACGGCTTTAGGCCAATAAGGATTCATATCCATTGTTTCGGCACCATAGCACCAACAGGAAGTCACCGAGATAGTAGCTCCCACTCCTTCGCGCTCAAACTTTTCGGCACAAGCAGCGGTTTCGGCCACTCGTCCAATAGTCGAATCGGCAATTACACACTCTACCGGAGAGCCATCTCCATTCTTCAGATTATCCGAAATCAACTTAGCCACGGCTTTAGCCAAATTCATTGTCTTTTCTTCAAGACTTTCACGAATGCCTCCTTGACGTGCGTCAATGGTAGGGCGAATTCCAATTTTTGGGTATTTCATATTATCTTCAAAGTTAGTAAATCACATACTTGTTTTCAAATATAGTCATTTGATTTTATAATAGATGACGAATCACGCCACAACTTGTACTCAAAAAAAAAGCCGACTGTCAATTGTGCCCAATCAACGGTCGGTCTATTCTTATCTATTCACAGTCAGCCTATTATATTCAGAATGTAAAACTGCAATCTACTCCTACAATATTTTTGCTTTTGTCGGGTTCGTGCTGAAAACAATAAAACACATCCAACCCCCATCCTTTGGGAAGTGCAATATCTACTCCGGGACGATAACGAAGTCTGTCTACTTTCCAAAAAGATTGATGTGCTATTTGTTGATAAAGCTCTATCGAGAAATAGGGTGAGAAAACTGTTTTCGAGAAAAGGATATTTACTTTTGCACGCGAACGAAGATTAGTCTCAACAGTTCCTTGATCGAAAGTTTGCTGAAATCGCTCGCGAAGTGAAAACTTTAGAACAGACCATTTCGCACTGAGTGTAGCACCTATCATATAGCGTTGTCTAAATTTCCACCCATCGGCACCTTTGTTGCGATGATGCACCTCATAGCCTACCTCAGCCTTCAAAAAAGGGAGAATGCGATATTCACCATTTAAGGCAACTCCCCATCTATCGGCTGCGCTAAAATTCGATTTGGTGCGATATTCCACAATGCCCGATAAAGTAAAATCTCTCGTAAACCCGTGGCTAACTTTCATCGTAAGCCACGAGTTCCAATCGTCTCCTTGTGCAAAAAGCGGCAAAGAAACGGAAAAGATCATCAACAAAGCGATATATAATCTTACTCTTTTATCCATCTTTATTTGGGGATGAAACACAAAGCAAAAAAATCCTCTTCCATAGTTCTGCAAAACATAGAAGAGGATTGTAAATGTACTAAATACAAACGGTTTAAACTTGCAAGTTGCTTAGATACCTTCTTCGTTTTGGGGTTCAAGCTGTTTGCTCATTCTAAAGTAATCTACAAGATTCTTGATAGACTCTTTGATATTGCTATGCAGTTCTGGGTTTAAATCAGAAAATTCATAGACATAGTAATCGCCTGTGCGTTCGAAATCATCACCAGCAATGTAGTCGGTTCTTATCTCTTTATCAAAGCGACCAAAGAAAGCTACTTCAACTTTATCAGCGTGCATTATCACACGGCCAAAAAAGCATTTTTTATCTTTATACTCTGCCCACACTTCGTAGTGATGTTCTTGATCTATTGTAGCAGTCAATGGGGGAACATAGTTGCGAAAATCATCGCGAATATCCTTAAAGATTCTTTTCAATTTGTCCATAGTTCATATATATTATTTAGTCCAACCTTTTTCATTATAATAATAGAGCAGCTTTTCGCAAGCATCTTGAATATCTTGGCGTAAATCGGATACGTGAGCTTCACGAATCTCCAAACGACGATGATCGTTCATCCGTGCCCGAAGGCCTATTGGGATTAGTTCTTTAAAATCTTTATCAGATATTTCGGTGCAGAAGCCAAGAGTTATCACGTGTTCGTGAGCTACCACATAGCCATACACGTGTTTTTCATCACCATTGACAGCCACCGCTTCAAAATGAGTGGGAGTATCAACAGTGGCAACGCAAGGAGGAACCGAACTTTTCAGATATTGCCTTACAATCTCGAAAGATTGAGAAACAAGTGGTTTGTTTAAATGTGACATAAGTTCTATTATTAATTGTTTATAATTACACGGTCATTTATTTAAACTCAACAATCTATAAAGGCTTTAGTTTAAAAACGAGGTAGATAATCTTTCATTTTCAAGAAAGTTTATACAATACAAAGGAGGGTGTGTAAAAATAGGCACATCCACTTTTATAATCAATAATTTATGATTTAATTTTTCTTTCTCTTAAGCGGCTGTTCTCTCTATAAGTTTTTCACTATATGGAATTGCTAACTTTGCTTGGACAATAAGTTAAGCTACCTTTAATAAATTCTCATTTTTACTATCCTGCTCT
>CAMTPA010000073.1 GCA_947074275.1 uncultured Bacteroides sp. | reverse complement strand
AGAGGAAGCCCCTTGAGCATTAAAACTCAAGGGGCTTTTCGTGTTTTTATCACTGATGGGTGTTGTGAGATTGTGATATTTACAATATAAATTTGTAATATTGTAATAGATTAATCGTTATTTAATCTGTAAGCAAATCATTGATATATGCAATTTTTAGATATTCGACGTATAAAAGTATTCTTAATTGTTTCTGCAATAATTATTGCTGTTACCTCTTTATATATATCACACCGCTTAGTAAGTGATCTTTCGGTGGAAGAGAAACTTAAAATGGAGGTATGGGCAGAAGCTATGTCAGCTTTTAATACGGCTGATGATGGAACTGATCTTAATTTGGTGCTAAAAGTACTCAATGCCAATAATACGATACCTGTAATCGTTGTTGACTCAGAAGATAATATTCAGACATACCGAAATATTGAAACAGG
Source organism: uncultured Bacteroides sp. (assembly GCA_947074275.1). Classification (GTDB taxonomy): domain Bacteria; phylum Bacteroidota; class Bacteroidia; order Bacteroidales; family Bacteroidaceae; genus Bacteroides. The sequence continues at coordinate 15,459 of CAMTPA010000073.1, read as the reverse complement.
GTCAAAGGATACTATTTCTGTTTTAAATAATAGATTGAAAAGGTATAAGGCTACAAATAAAGTGATAGATATTGAATTGAATAATTCAAAACAGGATTTTATTCGTATATATTACGAAGACTCGCTTATGTTAACTCGATTATCCGTATATCCTTATGTCCAGCTTGGAGTAGTCCTTATACTTGTCGTAGTAGCTATATTTGCTTTATTAAGCTCTAAAAAAGCAGAACAGAATAAAGTTTGGGTGGGGTTGTCTAAAGAGACGGCTCATCAATTAGGAACCCCAATATCCTCTTTGATAGCCTGGACTGAGTTATTGAAATCACAATATCCCGATGATGTTTTAATCCCTTGTATGTCAGAAGATGTAGACAGGCTACAAATGATAGCTAATAGATTCTCTAAAATCGGTTCAACACCAGAATTGGTACCTACAAATCTTTATCAATCACTCAAAAATGTAACTGATTACATATCTAATCGTACATCTAATAAAGTTAATATCGTGTTGGATAAACCTGATAATAATATATATGTGCTCCTTAATGAATCTTTGTTTAGTTGGGTTATTGAAAATCTTTGTAAAAATGCGATTGACGCTATGAATGGTGTGGGATTAATAACAATTAGAATCACTTCATCTGCGGATTCGTGGTGTATTGATGTTGAAGACACAGGTAAAGGAATAGTTAAAAGCAATCATAAAACAATATTTGCTCCCGGATATACAACAAAGAAACGAGGATGGGGATTGGGACTTTCATTGGCGCGTAGAATTGTAGAAGAATACCATAATGGCCGTATCTTTGTAAGGTGTTCAGAATTAAATAAAGGTACAGTCTTTAGAATAGAACTTAAAAAGTAAAGTTTTACATCTATTTTGTGGTTTATGAGGATTATTATTCGTATCTTTGTCGCCCGAATTATGTTTGTTTATCTATTTTGAATGATGAAAAATAAGAGCGAACATAAACTAATCTATATTGTATTTTCGCAACGGTTTAAATGACAAAGCTTTGGGAAAGTTTGATAAATATAAAATAGACCTGAAAGGAATGCGGGCAGATACTGCAAGATATGATTTTCTGCTTGATAATCTTTTCTTTTCTCACATAGATGCGCCAGAAGTGCAAAAAGGAAAAGTGAATGTCGTGTTGAATATAAAAAAAACACCACGTGCTTTTGAATTTTCTTTTGAAACGGATGGGGTTGTTTGGGTTCCTTGTGATCGCTGCTTGGATGAAATGGAGCTACCTATTTCTACTTCTGATAAATTAATGGTTAAGTTTGGATCTGAGTTTGCAGAAGAAGGTGATAATTTGATTGTAATACCCGAAGATGAAGGTGAGATCAATGTTGCTTGGTTCATATATGAATTTATAGCACTATCTGTTCCAATGAAACACGTTCATGGTCCAGGGAAGTGTAATAAATCAATGAGTAGTAAGCTTAGCAAACATTTACGTACCACTCCTGATGATGATTCGGATGAAGCATTGGAAATAGTGGAAGATGATGTAATTGTTGCTGCTGAGGGCGAAGAAGAACAAATAGACCCTCGTTGGAATGAATTAAAAAAAATATTAGATAATAATTAAAGTTTGAAAGAAAATGGCACATCCTAAGAGAAGACAGTCAAAAACGAGACAAGCAAAGAGAAGAACTCATGATAAAGCAGTAGCTCCTACATTGGCTATATGTCCAAATTGTGGCGAGTGGCATGTGTACCACACTGTATGTAATGCGTGTGGCTATTATAGAGGTAAACTTGCTATCGTTAAAGAAGCGGCTGTATAAATTACAGTCAAAAAAAGGCTAATATTTAATTAAACAGCTGGAGGGATAAACTCTCTGGCTGATTTAATTATTTTGCTCAACTAAAATTGTATTGATGGAAAAAATAAATGCAGTAATCACAGGAGTAGGTGGCTATGTGCCTGAGTATATTCTTAATAACGAAGAAATATCTCGAATGGTAGATACCAACGATGAATGGATTATGACTCGCATAGGAGTTAAAGAACGAAGAATTCTAAACGAAGAGGGTTTGGGCACTTCTTATATGGCTCGTAAGGCAGCAAAACAGTTGATGCAACGGACGGGATCCAATCCCGATGATATTGATTTGGTTGTGGTCGCTACCAGTACGCCTGACTATGTTTTTCCTTCTACGGCTTCTATCCTTTGTGATAAACTGGGATTGAAAAGTGCTTTTGCATTTGATATGTCGGCGGCATGCAGTGGCTTCTTATTTGCATTAGAAACTGTTGCGAACTTTATTCGCTCAGGAAGATATAAAAAAGTAATTGTGGTAGGTGCTGATAAAATGTCGGCTATAACCAATTATACCGACCGCGCTACTTGTCCTATTTTTGGTGATGGCGCAGCTGCTTTTATGCTTGAGGCTACTACCGAGGATTATGGAGTGTTGGATTCAATTCTGCGTACCGATGGAAAAGGATTGCCATTTTTACATATGAAAGCTGGCGGTTCAGTTTGTCCTCCTTCTTATTTTACAGTTGATAATCATATGCATACTGTTTATCAAGAGGGACGTACTGTGTTTAAATATGCAGTTTCAAATATGTCAGATGTAAGTGCGGCTATTGCTGAACGTAACCACCTTGATAAAGATAATATAAGTTGGGTAATTCCCCATCAAGCAAATATGCGTATCATTGATGCAGTAGCTCATCGTTTGGACTTACCAACCGATAAAGTGATGGTTAATATCAATCGATATGGTAATACGAGTGCTGCTACTTTGCCACTTTGTATTTGGGATTTTGAAGATAAACTAAAAAAAGGAGATAACCTGATTTTTACAGCATTTGGTGCTGGATTTACTTGGGGAGCAATATATGTTAAATGGGGATATGATGGACAAAAACATTAATAGACCTATTTTGTTTGATATATGAATAGTATAAAACGCATCTTATTTCTAATTCGATGCGTTTTTTTGTCGGATTTAAAAAAGTTATAAAATGCATAAAGCTGGTTTCGTGAATATTGTAGGCAATCCCAATGTGGGAAAATCTACTTTGATGAACGCTTTAGTGGGAGAAAGAGTGTCTATTGCCACGTTTAAAGCGCAAACAACTCGACATCGTATTATGGGTATTTATAATACGGATGATATGCAAATTGTATTCTCGGATACACCGGGCGTTTTGAAGCCTAATTATAAGCTTCAAGAATCAATGCTTAATTTTTCCAATTCAGCTTTGACAGATGCTGACATTTTGCTTTATGTGACTGATGTAGTAGAAACTCCTGACAAAAATAATGAGTTTATTGAAAAAGTCAAAAAGCTTACTATTCCTATTCTTTTGCTCATAAATAAAATTGATTTGAGTGATCAAGAAAAGCTGACTAAATTGGTTGAGGAATGGAAGGCATTAATTCCGCAAGCTGAGATAATCCCTATATCAGCTGCTTCCAAGTTTAATGTGGATTATGTGATGAAACGCATTAAAGAGCTTTTACCCGATTCTCCTCCCTATTTTGGTAAAGATCAATGGACTGATAAACCTGCACGCTTTTTTGTAACCGAAATTATTCGTGAAAAGATATTACTTTATTATGATAAAGAAATTCCTTATGCTGTGGAGGTGTTGGTTGAAACTTTTAAGGAGGAGGCGAAAACAATTCATATACGTGCGGTAATTTATGTAGAGCGAGATTCTCAGAAGGGAATTATCATAGGCAAGCAAGGTAAAGCCTTGAAAAAAGTGGCTACCGAAGCTCGCAAAGAATTAGAGCGTTTCTTTGGAAAAACAATTTTCCTTGAGACTTTTGTGAAAGTTGATAAAGATTGGCGTAGTTCTGATAAAGAATTGCGTAGTTTTGGATATCAATTGGATTAATATTTTATTAACACGACTGTGATAGTCGTAAAAACAAGATGTGAACTATGGGAAATTTAGTTGCAATAGTAGGACGCCCTAATGTGGGTAAATCTACACTTTTTAATCGTTTGACAAGTACTCGACAAGCAATTGTAAATGAACAAGCTGGTACTACACGTGATAGACAATATGGAAAATCGGAGTGGATAGGTCGTGAATTTTCAATTGTTGATACGGGTGGTTGGGTTGTCAATTCGGATGATATTTTTGAAGAAGAAATTCGTAAACAGGTTTTATTGGCTGTAGATGAAGCAGATGTGATTCTGTTCGTGGTAGATGTTATGAATGGTGTGACCGATTTAGATATGCAAGTTGCTACTATTTTGCGTCGTACTAATAAACCTGTTATTTTGGTTGCTAATAAAACAGATAATCACGATTTACAATACAATGCTCCCGAATTTTACAAATTAGGATTGGACGATCCACAATGTGTTTCTGCTATATCGGGGAGTGGTACAGGTGATTTAATGGACTTAATCGTAAGTAAATTCAAGAAAGAGGCGGATGAAATAATTGATGAAGATATACCACGTTTTGCAGTAGTTGGTCGTCCTAATGCTGGGAAATCTTCTATTATAAATGCTTTTATAGGTGAAGATCGCAATATCGTAACAGAGATTGCGGGTACAACTCGCGACTCTATTTATACTCGATATAATAAATTTGGTTTTGATTTTTACTTAGTTGATACAGCGGGTATTCGCAAAAAGGGTAAGGTAAACGAAGATTTAGAATATTATTCGGTGATTCGTTCTATCCGTGCCATTGAAAATTCAGATGTATGTATTTTAATGCTTGATGCTACACGTGGAGTTGAATCGCAAGATTTGAATATATTTTCTCTTATTCAGAAAAATCAAAAAGGTCTTGTTGTAGTTGTTAATAAATGGGATTTGGTTGAAGATAAAACGGCAAAAATGATGAAAACCTTTGAGGAGGCTATTCGTTCTCGTTTTGCTCCTTTTGTCGATTTTCCTATTATTTTTGGTTCGGCATTGACAAAACAACGAATTTTGAAAGTGTTGGAAGAAGCTGAACAAGTGTTTAAAAATCGTTCGGTAAAGATACCTACTGCTCGTTTAAATGAAGAATTGCTTCCATTGATTGAGGCTTATCCTCCTCCATCAAATAAAGGAAAATATATTAAGATTAAATACATTACACAGTTACCTAATACTCGTGTTCCTTCATTTGTCTTTTTTGCCAATTTACCACAATATATCAAAGAGCCTTACAAACGATTTTTAGAAAATAAGATTCGTGATAAATGGAATCTAACTGGTACTCCAATTAATATTTTCATTCGTCAGAAATAAATAACTCTTTTTGATAAATAATGGATTTGAAAACAGAGATATTATTGATAGATGATCACCCAATGATTGTCGAAGCAGTGTGTCGTATTCTTGATGGTATGTCGCAAATAGCTACTGTTGATACGGCAAATACTGGCGATGATGCTATTTCATTAATAAAATCTCGCAGTTATGGTCTCTATATTGTTGATGTAAGTTTACCCGATATATCGGGATTTGAATTGATTGACATAATTCGCAAAAAAGATGAGGATGCTCGGATTATCATTCATACGATGCATGAGGAAGTTTGGTATGTTAATCGTCTCATTAATGCCGGTGTGAATGCAATTGTGTTGAAGGCATCCGACCCTGTGGAAATAAGGAATGCTGTTATAAACGTTTTGGATGGCGAAGTTTATACTTGTCCACGGTTTGAACGTATTAAGCAAAAGCTGCAAGCTTCTATTGATAAAATTCATCCAAAGGATAGGCCAACGAAACGTGAGCAAGAAATCCTTTCTTTTTTGGCAAAAGGGCTTTCTACGAATGAGATAGCTAATGAGTTAGGAATCTCCCAAAACACAGTCGAAACCTTTAGGAAGCGATTAATTCAGAAGTTTGATGCTAAAAATGGTATCGATTTGGTTATGAAAGCTCATCAAAAAGGATGGGTGGAATAATATAAATAAGCGGCGTGTCACGGTTTTCGGTGATGCGCCGCTTTTTTTTATTGTCTATTTTTGAAACCGTAATTGAAAATGATTCTCTTCGTAGGCTTCTTGCGTTAGAGCCTATAATTTTAATTGATGGATAGGGCTTTAAATGTCCTTGTTTCTGGTTGGTTTCCAAAAAAAGAAGATTTATCTCGGATTAAATGAGATAAATCTTCTTTTTTTTTGTTATATAGTTTTATAAGTATCAAATCCTATTATATTTGTTGTATGATTGACTGGAATTATATATTGACTCATATTGCTAAGATTGCTTTCGATATTATCTATTTTGGGGCAGTTATTGGTACGGTTGTTGTTGTTGTGTTAGACAATCGTAATCCAGTGAAGACTATCGCTTGGATTTTGGTATTGATATTTCTTCCATTTGTTGGGTTGATTTTTTATTTCTTCTTTGGTCGTAGTCAGCGGCGTGAGCGTATTATCAATAAAAAGAGTTTCGATAGGTTGATGAAAAAGCCGATGGCAGAATATCTTGCCCAAATTAGGCCACAAGTACCTGTGGCGTACAATCGTTTAATTCAATTTTTCCAATCCACCAACCAAGCTTTTCTTTTCGAGGGGAATAAAGTCGATGTTTATACCGATGGATATAGCAAACTTCAAGCTTTGATATGTGAACTGTATAAAGCTAAAAAACACATACATTTAGAATATTATATCTTTGAAGATGATGCCGTGGGACGTTTGGTGCGCGATGTGCTGATAGATAAAGTAAAAGAGGGTATAGAAGTACGAGTTATTTACGATGATGTAGGTTGCTGGCACGTTCCTAACGCTTTTTTTGATGGGATGCGCAATGCGGGTATTGAAGTACGAGGTTTCTTGAAAGTGAGATTTCCTTTATTTACCAGCCGTGTCAATTATCGCAATCACCGTAAGATTGTGGTGATTGATGGTTGCGTTGGTTTTGTTGGAGGGATGAACTTAGCAGTTCGCTATTTGAAAGGATTTTCGTGGGGCATTTGGCGTGATACTCATATTTGTTTATCTGGTAGGGCTGTTCACGGTTTGCAAACGGCTTTTTTACTCGATTGGTATTTTGTGGATCGAACGCTGATAACCTCTTCTAAATATTTTCCTAAAATAGATTCTATTGGTGAAACATTGGCTCAGGTGGTGACAAGCGAACCAATTGGGCCTTGGAAAGAGATAATGCAAGGGCTGATAATGGCTATTACCGATTCTAAACGTTATTTCTATATTCAAACACCCTATTTTTTACCTACTGAGCAAGCTTTGTTAGCATTGCAAACTGCCGCTCTTGCTGGGGTAGATGTGAGATTGATGCTACCGATGCGTGCCGATAACCGGTTGACTCACTGGGCCTCTTGTTCCTATTTAGATGATATTTTGCAGGCGGGTGTTAAGGTCTATTTCTACCGCAAAGGGTTTTTACATTCAAAACTGATGGTTTCAGACGATTTATTCTCTACGGTAGGGTCTACAAACTTCGATTTTAGGAGTTTTGAGCAGAATTTTGAAGTAAATTCCTTTATGTACAATCAAGATACTGCGCTAAAGATGAAAGAAATATTTTTAGCCGATCAGCGTGAATGTGTGCAACTCTATCTTAAGAATTGGGAAAAGCGTCCGTGGAGTGATAAGGCTTTGGAGTCGGTTGTGAAGTTAATGGCTCCTTTATTATAAAAAACTTCTCTTTCTTATCTGAAGAAAGAGAAGTTCACGCTTCCATATACTCGTTTTTCCACAAATCGTGGATGATTCTCAAAGCTATTTTGCTTACCGTGTTCCAATACGAATAGCCCATCTTCTTTGAGTAGGTGGTTGTTGAAAATAAGGTCTGGGATTTCTTCTATGCCTTTTAGTTCATAAGGTGGGTCGGCAAAGATGAAATCGTAGCTTCCTCGTCCATTTTGAATAAACTTAAACACGTCTGCACGGATAGGAATACATTTTTCTGTTTGCACCTCTTTCATTATTTTGCAGATAAAGGCATAGTGATCTCTGTCTTTTTCCACCGACACCACTTGGTCGCATCCGCGCGACACCAATTCTATACTGATGCTGCCTGTTCCTGCAAAAAGGTCTAAAGCCGTGATACCTTCTTCAAAATCTATCTGATTGGATAACACATTGAAAAGATTCTCTTTTGCAAAATCGGTGGTCGGACGTGCCTTAAAATTGCGTGGCACATCAAAACGTCTACTTTTATATATTCCGCTAATTACTCGCATAGTTCAATAACGCTTCAAGTTCTATATTGGTTTCGGTAGCTTCGGTAAATACATTTAAAATGTATTTTTTCAACTCTTCCATTAAAGATTCTTTCTTACTTAAATTTCCCCCCAAATGCAATTCGTCGTTTTCTTGATTAAAATCAAGCTGTTTCCAAGTGCCTAATAGGTAGTAAATGATGTCTTCACTTTTTCTCACTTCATACCAATTGATAAGTTGCAGATTGGTTTGTTCATAGCAAAGCAGAGCCATTGTGTTGTGGCCGAAGTAAACAAACATTTTATTGCTATTACTATTTTCTTTACGAACCTTTTGTGCAGAGCACTCGTTCAACAAGAAACTCAATGAATAGAAATTGGCTTCGGGATGATAAGCTTTTATTAATTGGTACACGCTTTTATCTATTCCAAATAGTGTGATAGGTGTGGCATTAGTCGCCTTGTTGAATAGAACTACCTCGTTTTTGCGTTTGCTGTGGTTGTAATAGAATGTGGTTTCTATTTGGTTTTCATCAAATAGGTCGGTAGGCAACAGGGTGAAACGTTTATCTGCTATTATCACGTTCACTTGCAGTGATTGATGTGATAGGGGAGTTTGTTCGCTAAAAAAAGATTTTAGATTGGCAGCAAGCGATTTGCTTGGATTTACTTCTACATTTGTAAATACCGCAGGTGGATTTTCAATCGGGCTGTGAATACAAAAAGAAAATCCATCCGTGCTGAGACGGATGGATAATATGCTTTGTTCCGATTTGCTAATGATATGATTATTCCCAGTTTCCAGCACCGTTGTTAGGAGTTTCAATTGAACCAATCATCAAACCTTCGTATCTACCCAATTTAGATTGAACATCTTTCAAGTTTACGATTTCTTGTTTGTCAAGGCCACTCAAATAGATGTCATAAGGAGCTTTCACTTCATACATAAAGATAGGAGCACCCGATTTTGCTGTATCATTGCGGATTGCCATTTCAAACTGTGAGCCATTTCCGTAAGGGATAAATTTCATTGAGTCTGCGTTAAATCCTTTTGGAAAAACAGTGTCAATCACGGCTACCCACATTGTGTCGCGGCGAAAGTTTTCCAAACCAAATTTCTTTACTTCGTCAAATTTACCAGTCTTTTGAGCTTTGTTGATGATAGCGATTGCTTTTTTATCAGTCAAACCATCTTCTAATTGCTTGTCGGTCAATTCGCCCACTTTGTAGATGAAAGGCATTTTTGCGTTTTTCACAAAATCAATCAGCGTGTCAAAGTTTGCGGTGTAGTTTCCTTTGTTTAGGTTGCGGTATTCCGCTTGAGCCTTACGGATGTCTAACAAACGCGCGATGACAGCTCTGTCTCTAACAGTTTTGTCCTCTTCAAATTTAATTGGGTTCATGATGCTCTTGTAGCAAACAAAAACCAGCGCAAGCACACATAAGGTTAATACAATATTAAATACTGTTTTCATGATAAATATGTTTTTTTAGTTGTTATATTCGCATCGCAAAAATAGAATAAATAAATCTAAATACGTATAGTTACTCGAACTTTTTCTGCTACAAAAATGATAAATAACTATTTAGAAAGGCAAATTAAGGAAAATTTTCCGTACCAGCCAACTACTGAACAGGAAATAACCCTAAAAAAGCTTTCAGAATTTCTACTATCACGCAGCGGTCAACATCTTTTTTTGTTGCGTGGATATGCCGGAACAGGTAAAACATCTTTGATTGGTGCATTGGTAAAAACAATGGATAATCTAAAGCAAAAAGTGGTGTTGCTTGCTCCTACGGGGCGTGCGGCCAAGGTCTTCTCTTCTTATGCTGGCCACTCTGCTTTCACAATTCATAAAAAGATTTACCGTCAACGCTCTTTCTCGAACGATACCGATAACTTTTCTTTAAACGAAAATCTCTTTACACACACGCTGTTTATTGTAGACGAAGCTTCGATGATTTCCAACGAAGGGCTTTCGGGTGCAATGTTTGGCACGGGGCGTTTGCTCGACGATTTGATTTCCTATGTCTATTCGGGCGAGGGCTGCCGGTTGATGTTGATGGGTGACACGGCTCAGCTGCCACCTGTGGGCGAGGAGATTAGTCCCGCTTTGTTTCCCGATGCGCTACGTGGATATGGTTTGGAAGTGACTGATATGCAATTGACCCAAGTGATGCGTCAGGTAGAGAGTTCGGGCATTTTGTGGAATGCGACCCACTTGCGTATGCTTGTCACTCAAGATGAATACGGAGCTTTGCCACGAATTAAGCTTACAGGATTTGCTGATATAAAACTTCTGCCCGGTATGGAGTTGATTGATGTGCTCACCGCCGCCTACGAGCAGGTGGGGATGGATGAAACGATGGTGATTTGTCGGTCCAACAAGCGAGCCAATATATACAATAATGGTGTTCGCAATCAAATTCTTTTCAGGGAAGACGAATTGAACACGGGTGATTGGCTGATGATAGCGAAAAATAACTACTATTGGACTGAGAAAATTAAAGAGATAGATTTCATAGCCAATGGCGATGTGGCACGTGTTCGGCGTGTGCGCCGCACGCGCGAGATGCACGGCTTTCGTTTTGCCGACGTGTTGTTGACCTTTCCCGATTATGACGATTTTGAATTGGAAGTTACCCTTTTGCTCGATACCCTTCACACTGATACGCCTGCTTTAGCCAAAGCAGATAGCGATCGGCTTTTTCAAAGTGTGCTTCAAGACTATGCCGATATTCCCATAAAACGCGAGCGGATGAAGAAACTGAAATCCGACCCCTATTACAATGCGTTGCAAGTGAAATATGCTTATGCGGTGACTTGCCACAAAGCACAGGGCGGACAGTGGCAACGGGTGTTTTTAGATCAGGGATATATGAGTGATGAGTACTTGACACCCGACTATTTCAAATGGCTCTACACCGCTTTTACTCGTGCCACCGAAACACTTTATTTAGTCAACTATCCTCAGACGCAGGTTTATTGAGCATTTGGTGCAAATTTTTCATCTTATAATGTGCGCAATGATGCAATATTATTTGTAAATTGGCATTCTTAATATATAGATGCTTTTTTGCCTAAATACTATTGTATGAAAAACGACACCACACACCGTAGCTTTTTTCGAGTGAAATACACTTTCTTGCTGTTCACTCTTACGTTTGCTTGGCTCTTTTGCGGATGTGCCAATCATCCTTCCTACGAATTTATCTCACCCAAAGATGTAGAGGGACACTATCACGGAGTGGTGCAAATAAACACTGCCTACACACGAAGCACTTCAATAGATATGGAGGTGAAGATAGAGGCGGATACGGTCTACTTTGAGCATTTTCCTATCAATCAGCTCGTCGACGATGTGCTCGGAACTGATGCCACCATTGCTTGGAATAGCGATAAGGTAGATTATAAAGTGGGCTACAAGGCTACTTTAAACGACGACTATTCTAAAATTCTACTTCATCTCGACCCTAAACCGCTTCACGTGTTTTATCTCGAAAACACTCCTGTAGACGTAACGCTCTCCAAGCTTTCGGTTGAAATTTCGGCCGATGATATGGGTGTTTACTTTTACGATAACCGCAATTTGAGGTTTGTGCTTCATACCGAAGGGGTTGTTGTTAACAATGAAGCGTGGGACAAACCTAAAACACTCAGCTTCTCTTTCTCTTTCCAAAAACAATCGTGATTGATTCTGTTTTTATCTCATCCTTATTTGTACGATTAAAAACCCTGCTTTTTGTTTAGTTCCACTCCGTTGGAACTAAAGTTTCACCTTGGTGCAACTAAATGAAAATATGAGGTATTCATCGCACCCTTACTTTGAGACTATTTTATGCAATAGTTTCATTCGATAATATAAGCTTGGTCTGTCTGTATATTTTTATGTTTTTAATGACTTGACTTATGAACTTGAATGAAGTAAGAGATAATTTACCATCAGGCTATAAGCTATGGCTGAGTGCTTTGAAGCAATCCAATCGAAACACTCAATTGCGTGCAGTGATAAAAGCGAATAGTGAATTAATACATTTATATTTGCGTCTCGGTGCAGATACTAATTATTCATTTAAGCATAAGCAATAACCCCCGAACCAATAAAGGAACGGGGATTGCCTGAATTTAAAAGCTCTATTATAAAGTAGCAGATTGTAACTCTGCTCCGATAATCTTAATTGTAGCAAGTATTTTCTTAGTGGTAGCTTCTCCTGCAAAAGCTATTCCACCTTTATACTGCCTCATTTTGGATTCGTTTATTCCTGCTCTCTTTGCGAATTGACTAACGTTAATCCAATCGAAATAATTAAAGAATGATTGCAAATCATACTTAAAAGTCACTTTAACTTCCTCTTTAAACTCTTTACCATCTTCAACAATCATCTCTTTAGCCTCCTGAACACTCACAAAGAAGTCTTTTTTGGCTTCTTCTACGTTTGCTCCATATCCACCCAATCCGTGATTGAGTATCTCATCGTCGGAATAGATAGAATATAAACCATCCTCTCCTTTTTCAATAATTGCCAATATATTCATAAATAGTTGAATTTAGATTTAATTTAAAAGCTATTGAAATATGAAGTTTTCTTTTTGGTGAAAGAAAGCAGGGTATTAAATCCCTGCCATCTTTTTAATGCTCTTTAGCGTGCCATCTCTAAGTTCTTGGCTACCGTGTCGTGGCACCGGGAAAGTCTTATTTGTAATAGGACTAAACCAAATGTCGTGATTAGAGCCATTGCGATAAAGATAACAACCAGCTTTAGTAAGCAATCTTACCAATTCTGATACTTTCATAATTTCAATGAGCTTTTAAATTCATTTCAAAGATAACGTTTTTGTTACTTGATGCCAAATAAAAACGGTCAAAAAAATAACATTTTTGTTACTGTTAACATTTTGCTTGTCCATCGGATTAGGCTCTTCCAGCCTGAGGGCTATCTTGCAGAAAGTACGGTTGGGGTTCTGATAGCAACTCTATTTTTTAATGAATACTTTAGTTCATAGGATATCAATAGTATTTATTGGACTTACCAAATAATAATGGACAATAAGTTAATCTGCGTTTAATAATTTCTCATTTTTACTATCATACTCTTTCCACTCGATACCTGATTTTGCTGATTTCCTTATTAAAACTTCTCTCTTCTTCTGTAAGAGGGCGATTGCGATAAGACTATTTTGCTTTGCAACGGTCTCGGCATATTGGCGAGTGTATTAATCGAGAGTTTCTTGATAGCCAACGTGCAGAATATGGAATGCTGTATGAGCGTGTGGCCATTGATAGGTTTGATGCAAATGCACTTGAATATAGAAGTCAACTGTTATACAGTTTGGTGAAAATAATATGGGAAATAGAATGATATATGTCTGAATATAACGTCTCCCTCTCACGCTCAAACACCAAGAGGCAACATATCATTAATCGTCTATTTTCAGCAAATCACTCATTATATCGTCCGAAATAAAAATACCAGCCCTTGTCAGTCGCAGTGTGTGCTCGTCTCGTTCCATCTTCTTGTTTTCGAGGTGAGACTTCGCCATCTTCAAGCAGTAGTTGTAGAGTTCTTCGCCAAACTCATCTTTCAGTCGTGGTAGCGACACGCCCCAGTGCGTGCGAAGCGACGTGATGATGTATTCGTTGTATCGGGTGATGTGGCTAAGCTCCTCTTTCTCGTATGGGCGTTTGCCGCAAGCCATTCCTTCGATGTAGTCGCTGAGCGAGGGCAGATTCCATTCGCGCTCATCGCCCTTGAATGAGTGAGCCGAAGGGCCACAACCTAAGTATGCGATGCCCTGCCAGTAGGATGTGTTGTGGCGCGAGTGCATAGCAGGCTTGCAAAAGTTCGATATTTCGTAGTGCTCGTATCCAGCAGTTCTCAGGGTGTCTATCAGCATTTCAAAAAACAGCAGGCTGCTCTCCTCGTCCACCTCTGTCACCCGATGCTGCTTGCGTAGCTCGTAGAGGGGAGTGTCTTCTTCGTAAATCAGGTGGTAGGCAGAGATGTGCTCCACATCCAGCGCAATGGCCTGGTGCAAATCGGCTTGCCAGCTTTCGGTCGTTTCGCCCGGCAAACCATAAATCAGATCGATGCTGATGTTTTTGAAACCCGCTTGGCGGCATCGCTTCACTGCTTCGATGGCTTGTGTAGCGTTGTGTCGTCGTTTCAGCAACTTCAGCACCTTGTCGTTGAAGGTCTGTATGCCTATGCTGATGCGGTTGAACGGAAGTGTGGCAAGCTGTGTTACATACTCTTCGGTCAAGTCGTCGGGGTTTGCTTCGAGTGTAATCTCTTGTGCTACGATTGTGCCAAAAGCTCTTTCGATGGCTGCGAATATCTGCTCGAACTGTGGCAGGCTGAGTTGCGAAGGAGTGCCTCCACCAAAATAGATTGTCTCTACTGCCTCTCCATTCAGATATTCTTTTCTGCTTTCAATCTCTTGGCACAGTGCCTGCACGTAGGCTTCGGTTTGGTTGCTACACGTGGTGGAGTAGAAGTCGCAATAGATGCAACGAGTTTTGCAGAAAGGAATATGTAGATAAATGCCTGCCATAGCTTGGTTGTTTTTTGAGGAAAGAAATGCTTTTGTTGCAACAAAAATACGAAATATATCCAATGTTGGGTTGCGATTTGTTTCATTTATACTCCCGTTTTCAACTGTTCATAGTTGAGAGTTTCACTATTCACAGTCGATGTGCAAAGTGTGAACAGTTGTCGCGTGGCTAATTAACATCTGTAACACCGCATCTTTGCAATGTAGAAGCAACTCCGTTCTACTATTTCAGTTTGGCGACTATAAAACCCCATAAGCTGCCTGTTTTTTAGGGCGGTAAATACTTGCTCATATCAGCAAGGCTTACCCCGTTTGGTGGGTAGGCCTTGTCAGCTCGGTAGATAGGCCTTGCCAGGTCGGTGGGTAGGCCTTGCCACCAAATGCTTAAAAATAACGATATGAGACTGTTGCAAAGTAAAAAGGATGATATTTAATCGACATATAGTTGTATAAGTGATTTTTATGCTTTATATATATATATTAAAGAGATGCTTCTATTTGCCTGTAAGTGAGTTACTAAGTTATAGACATAAACTAGATTTACGATTTATTACCCCTAAATAAACTGTGATGCTTTCATTCTATCACTCAAAAATCAATATATTTGCATAGTATGTCAACTAAACGTTTAAATGAAAGATATTAATCGCATAAAAACGGTCAGCAAAAACAGAAATTCCTTATGAATTCTTTACTAATTGGTTGCTTGCAAGGAGTGGACTTGCTAAATACCACGCTTTTGGGCTACGAAACAGGATGCAATCACGCCATAGACGAATAGTGCGT
>CAMTPA010000072.1 GCA_947074275.1 uncultured Bacteroides sp. | reverse complement strand
CAACATAGTTGTTTGTTGTTTCAACATAGTTGTTTGTTGTTTCAACATAGTTGTTTGTTGTTTCAACATAGTTGTTACTGCTCTGATGCCCTCTGTGGCTACTTTTGCCAACAAATAAACGAGTAGTAACAACAATTACAATCTACTAATTATGAAAATCATTTATCAAACAAAAAAGGCTTCGTGCCTCGTTTTGCTTTTGTTTACAGTCACCTGTGGCGCGTTGGCGCAAAGCTTTCAAAAAACACCTTCGGGCATCAAAACGATTGTCGACTCTATGGAGGTGGATATTCAGTATTACAACCCGGCAACTGTTCGTGTTTTAAAGTCGCCTTTGGGGTGGAAGTACAGCAAAGAAAGTCTTTCGGTGGTAGAAACACCGCAAGCGGTAAAGCTGAACACTACGCAACAAGGCGATGTAGTAAAGCTGCAAAGTAACTCTGTGAGCGTAGAACTGAACTTAACTACTGGAGAGGTTTTATTCTCAGACCCTCAAGGTGCTGTATTGCTTAGCGAGAAAGGGCAACCATCCTTCCTTTACTTTGATGACTCGGGTGTGGACGCTTTTCGTGTGAAGCAAACCTTCCTTTTAGAAGAAGATGAATCTATATATGGCTTGGGTATTTTGCAAAATGGCAAGATGTCGCAACGCAATCAAACCAAGCATTTGGTACAAGGAAATGTAGAAGATGTGACCCCTTTTATACAATCGATAAAAGGCTATGGCTTGTTTTGGGACAACTACTCGCCAACCACCTTTGCCGACAGTAAAAGTGGCACTTCATTCGAGTCGGAAGTAGGCGACTGTGTAGACTATTATTTTATGTATGGTGGCGATGCCGATGGAGTGATAGCACAAATGCGTACCCTTACTGGACAGGTTCCTATGTTTCCTCTATGGACGTATGGCTACTGGCAAAGCAAAGAACGATACAAAAGCCAACAAGAACTTTTGGACGTAGTGGATAAATACAGAGAATTAGGTGTGCCTTTGGATGGTATTGTTCAAGATTGGCAATATTGGGGCAACAACTACCAATGGAACGCGATGGAGTTTTTGGATGGAGGCTTCAGCAACCCCAAACAGATGATAGACGAGGTACACGCTAAGAATGCTAACATTATCATCACCATTTGGTCGAGCTTTGGGCCAATGACAAAAGCTTATCGTGAGTTGAATGAGAAGAATATGCTATTCAACTTTAAAACGTGGCCCGAATCGGGTGTGGATAGTTGGCCGCCCAATCAGGAATATCCATCGGGAGTGAGAGTGTATGACGCATACAACCCCGAAGCACGTGATATTTATTGGAAAAACCTAATGCGCCTCTACAACTTGGGTATGGATGGCTGGTGGATGGACTCTACCGAACCCGACCATTTGGATTTCAAACCTGAGGATTTTGATACAAAGACACACTTGGGTTCATTCCGTAAGGTGCGCAATGCTTATCCTTTGATGACAGTGGGTGGTGTTTACGATCATCAACGCGCTACAACCTCAGACAAACGTGTGTTTATTCTCACTCGTAGTGGCTTTGCAGGCCAACAACGCTATGGTGCCAATGTGTGGTCGGGAGATTTGGGTTCTTCGTGGGAGTCGCTGCGCAACCAGATTCCTGCAGGGCTAAACTTCACAATGACGGGTAACCCCAACTTTAATAGTGATATTGGTGGCTTTTTCGCAGGTGCTTACAATAAAAACTGGTCTGATGGGTCGGCTTCGCGAAACCCATTGTACCAAGAGTTGTATGTGCGTTGGCTGCAGTTTGGTGCGTTCAACCCGATGATGCGTTCGCACGGCACAGATGCACCGCGCGAAATCTACAACATGGGCGAAAAGGGCGATGCTGTATATAATGCAATAGAGAATGCGATAAACCTGCGCTACTCGTTGCTACCTTACATTTATTCTACATCGTGGGATGTGACCAATGGGCAAGGAAGTTTTATGCGTGCATTGGTGATGGACTTTAAAAATGACAAGAATGTGTGGGACAAGAATGACCAGTTTATGTTTGGTAAATCAATCTTGGTGGCACCCGTAGTACAAGCGCAATACACTCCCGAAACGATAGTGGCCGTAAACGAAAACGATGGCTGGAATAAAGAATCCTCGAACAAAAGTGATAAAGATGTGGTGGTGGACTTTAACGCTAAAAAAGAGACGCAAGTATATTTGCCACAAGGGGCTGACTGGTACGACTTCTGGACAAATCGGAAATATGCTGGTGGACAAGAGATAAGCAGAGAGACAACACTCGATTTGATTCCGCTTTATGTAAAAGCGGGTAGCATCTTGCCCATTGGCCCAAAGGTGGAGTATGCTACCGAAAAACCGTGGGACAACTTGGAATTGCGTGTTTACAGTGGTGCAAATGGCTCTTTCACTCTTTATGAAGATGAGTTTGACAACTACAACTACGAGACTGGAGCATATACTGAGATTCCGATGAGCTGGGACAATGCAAATCGTAAATTGACGATTGGCTCGCGTAAGGGAGCTTACAATGGGATGTTGCAAAAACGTCAGTTCACTGTGGTGCTCGATGATGGTACGAAGAAAACAATAGAGTATGATGGTAAAAAGCGTGTGGTGAAACTCTAAATGATGAGACACTAAAAAAGCGAGCCGAAATCACATCGGCTCGCTTTTGCTGAAAAACTAAATAAGTAATAATCTGAATAATAAATCTGTTAATCCTCAATCTTTTTACCTGAAAACTAATTGTCCTATCGAACTTTTCTACTACTATGAAATCTATCTAAAATCTTTTAATTCTTCTTGTAACTTTTGACGGGTAAAGAAAATGCGGCTCTTTACTGTGCCCAATGGGAGATTTAGCTTTTCGGCTATCTCTCTATACTTAAAGCCCGAAACGTGCATCGAGAAAGGTACTCTATACTCTTTGGGGAGTGCATTCACAATTTTACGCATCTCTTTCAGATCGTAAGAACCCTCGGTGCTGTCAAATCCTGAATCTTGTGGTAGGTTCAAGTGATAAAGATTCTCGGTTTGATCTACAAAAGTCTGATCGCGCACCACCTTGCGGTAGTTGTTGATGAATATGTTGCGCATAATGGTGTACATCCACCCTTTGAAGTTGGTGTCGGGCATATATTTGTCCTCATTATCCAATGCTTTCAAAGCGGTTTCTTGTAGCAAATCGTTTGCCTCCTCACGGTCGGCAGTAAGCTTGTACGCAAATCTTAGAAGTTCATCTTGAACACCGATTAAATCTTTTCTGAAACTAACACTTTTCATATAAGTTGATATTTTATTTGTTTAATTATTCGACTGAGTTTTGATGCTGCAAGTTTAGTGGTAAAAACAGAAACCGATAAACGATTTTTTCGCAAACTTGCGGTGAAAAACTGCCATTTGATTGTTTTTCATCTTTTTCTGATAGTTTTTGGTTGTTTTTCGTCTCTGTTTTGGTGTCTCGGTAGAGCGTTTCTCGAATAATGGTATTGTGTTGTCGCTCTTTGGTTGTATTGTGGTGTGTAAATAAAAAAGATGTTAGCTGTTGAGTGGCGAAAGCATATCTAAACCTACCTTTCGCACACCATAAATAATGGTGTTGCAAACATCAATTTGAGCTTTGCGACTTTGAGCACTGGCCTGAGATGAGCTACAAATAAAAAGGCAGCCTGGTGTAAACCTTGGCTGCCTTGTTTAAGCTATTGAAAAAATGCTATTATTGTTTTGTTTTTGTTTTGTTCATCCTGTAATCCTTTTACCTGAAAACTAATTCTCCTATCAAATACTTGTCATTGTTATTATAATCTATCTAAAATCTTTCAATTCTTCTTGTAGCTTTTGGCGGGTAAAGAAAATGCGGCTCTTTACTGTGCCCAATGGTAGATTTAGCTTTTCGGCTATCTCTCTATATTTAAAGCCCGAAACGTGCATTGAGAAAGGTACTCTATACTCTTTGGGGAGCGCATTTACAATTTTACGCATCTCTTTCAAGTCGTAAGAACCTTCGGTGCTTTCAAAACCCGAATCTTGTGGTAGGTTCAAGTGATAAAGATTCTCGGTTTGATCTACAAAAGTCTGATCGCGCACCACCTTGCGGTAGTTGTTGATGAATATGTTGCGCATAATGGTATACATCCACCCTTTAAAGTTGGTGTCGGGCATATACTTATCTTCATTATCCAACGCTTTCAAAGCGGTTTCTTGCAACAAGTCGTTTGCTTCTTCATAATTAGAAGTCAGTTTGTACGCAAATCTCAGCAGTTCGTCTTGAACACCGATTAAATCTTTTCTGAAGCTTAAACTTTTCATAATTCGTTTCTTTATTTAGTTGTTATTATTCGTTTGAATTTTGTACTGCAAGTTTACGGCTAATAATAATGAGTGGTAGACGATTATTTCACATTCTTTGAGGTAAAAACTGTCAATTGATAGATTTTAGGTTACAATTAAACGGTTATTAGGTGTTTTTATCCATCTTTTTAGTGTTTAAGTATAAAAAAGTGTTTTTTCGTCTGCTCTTTATCTTCTATTTCGTTTGTATAAATATATCATATTGTTTAGGTGGATCTAAATGCTGGTGTTATTGACAAGGTCTTTACCGTTTGCTGGCAAGGCCTTTCCAGTGCGGTAGGTAGGCCTTTCCAGCACGGTAGATAGGGCTATCTACCAAACTGCCTATATATAGCTATAAGTAAAGGGGTGTTTTGTGTCTACTGCCGAAGGCTGGGATACAGTGGAGTAGGACTGTGTAGGTATAAAAAAGGCGAACGAAACATTGCTGCTCCGTTCGCCCACTTACTAAATCATGCTAAATCTCTATTTACAATCTTTTTCTTTATCCATTTCTAATACCTTCTCAACTATTCAAATCTATTTATTCTCTTTGTTTTATCTAAAATCTCTCAGTTCTTCTTGCAATTTTTGGCGGGTAAAGAAGATGCGGCTCTTTACTGTACCCAATGGGAGGTTTAATCTAACAGCAATTTCGCGGTATTTGAAGCCCGAAACGTGCATCGAGAAAGGCACTCTATACTCTTTGGGGAGTGCATTCACAATTTTGCGCATCTCTTTCAAGTCGTAAGAACCTTCGGCACTTTCAAAACCCGAATCTTGTGGTAGGCTCAAATGATAAAGATTGTCCGTTTGATCTACAAAAGTCTGATCGCGCACCACTTTGCGATAGTTATTGATAAATATATTGCGCATAATGGTGTACATCCATCCTTTGAAGTTGGTATCGGGCATAAACTTATCTTCATTGTCCAAGGCCTTCAACGAGGTTTCTTGTAGCAAATCGTTTGCTTCTTCACGGCTGGCGGTGAGTTTATAAGCAAATCGTAGAAGGTCTTCTTGCATACCAATCAAATCTTTTTTAAAACTTACACTTTTCATTATGTATTGCTTTTAAATTGTGAATACTTCGTTTGAGTTTCGATGATGCAAGTTTACGGCATCTCTCGAACACTGATTGGTGTGTTTCTCACAATCTTTGAGGGAAAATTTATCAAATGAGAAAAAATGGGTGCTATTTGATAGATTTTAGGCTCTTTTTTGAGTGTTTTGAAACATTGAAATCGTATTTTCTAAAAAAATAATGTGTTTTCTAAAAAAGAACGGTTAATTTTGCGACAACATTTTATTTTAGGATAAATGGCAGATGATTCATTATTTATAGTTGATATCGACAAAATACTCCGGGAAAAAGCACCGAAGCATTATAAGTACATACCCAAATTCTTTATATCTTATTTAAAGAAAATCATTCATCAAGAGGATATTAACCCCTTTTTGGTAGAGTCGAAGGACAAAGTGGGAGTCGATTTTTTGGAAGCTTGTTTGGAGTTTCTGGACGCTAAGATTATAGTGAAAGGTGAAGAATACCTGCCCAAAGATGGACCTTGCACTTTTGTATCCAATCATCCGCTTGGCGGACAAGATGGGGTGGCGTTGGGCTATGTGCTGGGCAAACACTACGATGGCAAGGTGAAATATTTGGTAAACGATTTGCTGATGAATCTTCACGGACTTGCACCTCTCTGTATTCCCATCAATAAAACAGGCAAACAATCGAAAGACTTTCCTCGGATGGTGGAGGCTGGTTTTCAGTCGGACGACCATCTGATTATGTTTCCTGCCGGGCTTTGTTCGCGCCGGCAAGATGGGGTGATACAAGATTTGGAATGGAAAAAGACCTTTATTGTGAAAAGCATACAAGCCAAGCGCAACATTGTGCCTATTCATTTTGACGGACGCAACTCTGACTTCTTTTACAATTTGGCCAATGGATGCAAAACGCTTGGTATAAAGTTCAATATTGCGATGCTTTATTTAGTAGACGAGATGTTCAAGAATAAGCATAAATCATTTACTGTGACAATAGGCAAGCCAATTCCTTGGCAAACATTCGATAAATCGAAAACTCCTGCCGAATGGGCGCAATATGTGAAAGACATCGTATATAAACTATAAAAACTACATATATAATACATATATATACTAACGTATGGAAGAGATTATAGAACCGATCGGTAAGGAAATCTTAAAAGCTGAACTTACAGAAGACAAGCGGTTGAGAATGACCAACAAGAGCAATAATCAAATTTACATTATTACTCATCACGACTCACCGAATGTAATGAGAGAAATCGGACGTTTACGCGAAATCGCATTTCGCGCAGCGGGTGGAGGCACTGGTATGGCTTTGGATATCGATGAGTTTGACACAATGGAAAATCCTTATAAGCAACTCATTGTGTGGAACCCCGAAGCAGAAGAGATTCTTGGAGGCTATCGCTATATATTGGGGACGGATGTGAAGTACGATGAAAAGGGAGCACCCATTTTGGCTACATCGCATATGTTCAATTTTTCGGATGAGTTTGTGAAAGAGTATTTACCAACTACCATCGAGCTGGGCCGCTCGTTTGTAACCCTTGAGTATCAGTCGTCTCGTGCAGGGAGCAAAGGGCTTTTTGCTTTAGACAATCTTTGGGATGGATTGGGGGCACTGACAGTGGTGATGCCCAATGTGAGGTATTTCTTTGGCAAGGTGACGATGTATCCAAGTTATCACCGACAAGGCAGAGATATGATTCTCCACTTCCTGAAAAAGCATTTTGGCGACAAAGACGCTTTGATATTGCCTACCAAGCCATTGATTATCGAGAGCGACGAAGAAGAACTGGAAGAGATGTTTTGTATGGACACTTTCAAGGACGATTATAAAATACTGAATACAGAGATTCGCAAGTTGGGCTACAACATACCTCCATTGGTGAATGCTTATATGGGATTAAGTCCCACGATGCGTATGTTTGGCACTGCCATCAACTATGAGTTTGGTGAGGTAGAAGAGACTGGTATCTTGATAGCGGTAGATGAGATATTGGAAGACAAGTATGTCCGTCACATCCAATCGTTTGTAGATAGCCACCCCGAAGCGTGTTGTCTCACTTCGGGTGCTAATAAGATATTTACGCCTGCTAAAGTGCCGGCAGACTGTTGCCATTGATTTTTCGATAAAGGTCGAGCGCAAAAACATCGGTCATCCCCGACACATAATCCAATACCGCCTGTATTCTGTTGTAGAGTACAGGCGCTTTTATATTGTATTGGCTCGATACCCTGTCAATCAGCAATCTTGAATAAGCCTTCTCTGGTTCGCAAACAGCCTCAATCATTAGTTCGAGTAGGGTGCTGATGATTTGAAAACCAGCCAATTCTATATCGAGCACATCGCGCGAACGGTATATCTTCTCGCACGACACAGCAGAGCAATGTTTGTATGCCTTGGCTGCCATTGGCGAAATCTCCTTGATAAGTGGTGTGGTGAAGCTACCATTAAGAATTGCTTGTTCGCTGTCTGCAAACACTTGTGTGCATTCGCGTATCAATAGCCCGATGACCGAAGAGCGCAGGTAGGCTATTTGTTCGTTGGTGTCGTTCACCAAACCAAAGGTGCGGCGGATACGTGCTTTTTTCTCGTCGCTGAAATACTCCATCAACAGCTCTATCGTCTCCTCGGTAGTCAATATCTTTAGTTTGTAGGCATCCTCTATATCCATCATCTGATAGCAAATGTCATCGGCGGCCTCTACTAAATAAACCAATGGATGCCGCACATATTTCAACGGAGCGTCTTGTAGCTTTATCAACCCCAAATCATCGGCGATGGTGCGGAATGTTTTCTCTTCGGTGGTGAAGAAGCCAAACTTAGATTTATTGCCAGCAAGTGCCGAAGAGAAAGGGTATTTTACGATAGATGCAAGTGTGGAGTAAGTCATTGCAAAGCCGCCTTTACGTCTGCCCTCAAACTGATGCGTCAGTAAGCGGAAGGCATTGGCATTTCCTTCAAAGTGTGTCAAATCGTCCCATTCGGTTTGTGACAATCGTTGCTGTAAGGCCTCTCCTTTCCCTTCGGAGAAGAAGGTGGAAATGGCCTTTTCGCCCGAATGACCAAAGGGAGGATTGCCAAGGTCGTGAGCCAAGCAAGCTGCCGAAACAATAGAACCGATCTCACCAATAAAAGAGTCGGCCAACTGGGGTGTGCGGCCAAGGATTATCTTCGACACATCATTGCCCAACGAACGCCCCACGCACGATACCTCTAAGCTGTGCGTCAACCGGTTGTGTACAAATATGCTGCCGGGTAGTGGAAATACCTGTGTCTTATTTTGTAGCCGACGGAAAGGAGCTGAAAAAATCAAGCGGTCGTAATCGCGTTGAAACTCCGAGCGATTCTCTTGACGTTCTTCGTGAAACTCCTCTAAGCCGAAGCGTTTGGCTGATATTAATTTTCTCCAATCCATTGACAATGATTTAGTGTGCTGATAGTTACTCTTTTCGATAATGTGGGATACGTATAAGGCTGTTACCACATTATTTAACTGCAAATGTAGAGTTTTTCCATACAAATTGTGTATTTTCGCCCATCAATATACTTCAACGAACGGAATATGGAAATCAAAGTGATTAATAAATCAAAGCATCCCCTACCCACTTACGCTACGGAACAATCGGCTGGGATGGACATTCGAGCCAACTTATCAGAATCTGTAACTCTTCAGCCTTTGCAGCGATGTTTGATTCCTACCGGTCTTTACCTCTCTATTCCCAAAGGATACGAGGCGCAAATCCGACCACGTAGTGGCTTGGCTATAAAGAAAGGAATTACCGTGCTCAACTCGCCCGGAACAATTGATGCCGATTATCGTGGTGAGGTGTGCATCATCTTAGTCAATCTCTCTGCCGACCCATTTGTGATAGAGGATGGTGAACGCATCGCTCAAATGGTGATTGCGAGCCACGAACAAGCCGAATGGCATCCAGTCGATTCGCTCGATGAGACCGAAAGAGGTGAAGGAGGCTTTGGGCATACTGGCAAAATATAGAAACGACTACCCGTTATGAGATTAAAATACTTCGCTATATCGTTGCTTCTTGTGGGGCTACTTGCCTCTTGCGGAACATCACGCTCGTTGAAGCGTGAAAACAAACAAGTTGCAACTTCAATCAAAAGTCTTTCGCCCGAAGAACAACGCCGATACGACTACTACTTTTTAGAAGCAATCAGGATGAAAGCGCAGAATGAATATGATGCCGCTTTCGACCTGCTGCAACATTGCCTACGCATCGACCCCAACGCCTCGTCGGCTCTTTACGAAATATCCCAATATTATCTTTATTTGAAAATGGCTTCGCAAGGACAGGTAGCTTTAGAGGCTGCTGTGGCAAACGAACCTGACAACTACTGGTATGCGCAAGCTTTGGCAAACCTCTATCAGCAACAGGGCGAACGCGAAAAGACGATTGTTTTGCTCGAAGATATGGTGACTCGTTTTCCCGATCGACGTGAATCGCTGTTTGCTTTAATTGACCTATATGGACTGACTGGCAATTCCGAAAAAGTAATCAGTACGCTCGACCGTGTGGAGGCTTTGCTTGGCAAAAGCGAACAGCTTTCGATGGAGAAGTTTCGCATCTATTTGCAGATGCAAGAGACCGAGAAAGCATTTGATGAAATAGAGGGGTTGGTAGATGAATATCCGATGGAGTATCGCTATCAGGTGTTGCTGGGCGACTTGTATATGCAGAACAACAAGACCGAAGATGCCTACAATACCTACCAAAAGGTGCTGCAAGCCGAACCCGACAATGCGATGGCTATACTTTCGCTTGCTGGCTACTACGAGCAAACTTTGCAACCCGAGCTTTATAAAGAGCAAATAGACAAACTCTTGATGCAGAAACAAGTGCCTGCCGAAACCAAGCTCAACGTGATGCGCGAACTGATAATTCAAAATGAGCAAGCCAAAGGCGATAGCACGCAAATCATCAATCTATTTGAGGAAATCATTGCATTAGACACCGAAGATGACCAAATACCGATGCTCTATGCGCAATATCTTTGGTCGAAAAACAGTTATCAAGCCTCCATACCTGTGCTGGAGCAGATATTGCGGATAGACCCTACTAACAAAGCTGCGGGCTTGATGCTGTTGAGAGTGGCTTTGCAAAACAACGATTATGCGTTGGTGAAGAAAGTGTGTGAGAGTGGAATAAACGCTACGCCCGATGCACTCGATTTCTACTTCTACTTGGCCCTTGCCTACAATCAAGAAGAGCGGTATGAAGAGGCTTTGGCTACCTGCACAAAGGCACTGGAATATGTCACTGGCGAAACGTCCAAAGAACTTATATCCGACTTCTATTCGATAATGGGCGACCTTAACCATTCGCTCAAACGAGTGAACGAGGCTTTTACTGCCTATGACTCTTCAATTGCCTGCAACCCCAACAACATTGGTGCGCTCAATAACTATGCCTACTATCTATCGGTAGAACGAAAAGAACTGGACAAGGCTGAAGAGATGAGCTACCGCACCGTGAAGGCCGAACCCAACAACGCTACCTTTCTGGATACATACGCTTGGATTTTGTTTGAGAAAGGAAACTACACCGAAGCACGCATCTACATAGACGATGCGATGAAAAACGGAGGTGGCGAAAGCGATGTAGTAGTAGAGCATTGTGGCGACATCTACTATATGGTGGGCGATGTGGAAGGTGCCTTGAACTATTGGAAGCAATCGCTCGATATGGGGAATAGCTCGAAAACATTGAAAGAAAAAATACGCAAAAAGAAATACATAGCCGAATGAAACGACTGGTTTACTTACTATTATTGATTTTACTATTCGCAGGGTGTAAAAGTTCTAAGCAATCGCTCTACAAAGCACCTGTGCCCCAAACTCAATACCTATCATCCAAGATGCAGTTCACTGTGCCCAATGGTTCGAACACAATGACCGTGGGCGGCACAATGAAGATGAAAACGGGCGAACGCATACAACTATCTGTGCTGATGCCAGTGCTTCGCTCTGAGCTGTTTCGCCTCGATATAACTCCCACCGACATACTTATTGTAGACCGTATGAACAAGCGTTACGTGAAAACGACTCGTGAAGAGTTGGTGAAGCTTCTTCCGCAAGACGTTCAGTTCGCCCAGTTGGAGAAATTGCTTTTGGATGCAGCGAAACCCGGCGGCAAGAGCGAAGTGACGGGTAGCGAATTGGGCATACCATCGATGGAAAAAGCCAAAGTGAGGCTCTACGACTTCTCGGAAAAGGAGTTTGACGCATCGGCCACCAGCATCCCAGCTCGTTACACCGAAATATCATTAGACGAACTCATTAAAATGTTGTCTCAACTATGAAACGCCTCTTTGTATATTCCATTTGCATCGTGCTGCTGACTCTTTCGGCATCGGCTCAAGAAAACAAGCTGATAAAAGAGTTGGAGAGCAAGCATAGTGAATTACAAAAGCTTATCACACAAACCGAATCGCTTCTTACCACAACCAAAAAAGATGTGGGAAGCCAACTCAACTCACTCAATTCGCTTATCGGACAAATCACTCAACGGAAAAAATACATTAACACCATCAACAGCGATATGGAGTCGCTCAATCGAGAAATAAACAAGCTCGATAGGGAATTGCGTGCCTTGCAAGCCGATCTGCGCGAAAAGAAGAAAAGCTATGAGGCATCGGTGCAATATCTCTACCGCAATCGCACGATACAGGAAAGACTGATGTTTATTCTCTCTGCCGACAACTTGAGCCAGACTTATAGACGGATGCGCTATGCTCGCGAATATGGCACCTATCAGCGTTTGCAAGGCGAGGAGATATTGAAGAAACAAGAGCAAGTAAAGAAAAAACAGACTGAACTAAGAAAAACCAGAGCCGCCAAAGAGAAAATGCTGAAAGAGCGTGAGGCGGAGCGCGCAAAACTCGAAAAAGAGGAGAAAGAGAGAAGAACGCTGGTGGCAAATTTGCAGAAAAAACAAAAAGGACTGCAAGCCGAGGTGAATAAAAAGAGGCGCGAAGCAAACCAGTTGAACGCACGCATCGACAAGCTCATTGCCGAAGAGATAGAGAAAGCGCGCAAGGCGGCCGAGGCCGAAGCAAGACGTGCAAAGGCGGCCGAAAAGAAAACGGAAACCAAAAGCGGAGCGGCAAAACCAGCTACGGGAAATGCGCCTGCTGCAGCCAAAACCAAATCGGCACCAGTAGATGCTTTCAATATGAGCAAAGCCGATAGAGACTTGTCGGGAACCTTTGTGAACAACCGTGGCAAACTGCCTATGCCGGTCACAGGGTCGTATATGATAACCAGTCGATACGGACAATATGCTGTGGAAGGATTGAAAAACGTGAAACTCGACAACAAGGGCATTGACATACAGGCTCGACCCGGTGCGCAAGCACGTGCCATATTCAATGGTAAGGTGGCAGCGGTGTTCCAACTCAATGGGTTGTTCAACGTGCTTATCCGGCACGGTAGCTACATTTCAGTCTATTGCAACCTTTCTTCTGCTTCGGTTAAGGCAGGCGATACGGTGACTACTCGACAGTCCATTGGTAAGATATTCTCGAACGCTGCCGATGGAAACCGCACTGTGCTGCACTTCCAGCTTCGCAAAGAGAAAGACAAGCTCAACCCCGAACCGTGGCTCGAAAAATAAATAGCTCTGCTATATAGATAAATGTAAAAATCCCCATTGCACAAGAAGTTGTGCAATGGGGATTTCTTCTATTCCAATATCGCCTTATTATAATCCTTTTGCTGATATCGCATATCTATCACGTTAAATGTGTATATCTATCACATTGGATGTGCTTTGTTTGCAAGTCAACTGTTAATAGTTGACGATGGCTGCTTAATGGGCTTATAATCAGCGGTGTATTATAGTGTCAAACCATCGAGTAGCTCCAAGTAGATGCGTGCGGCCTCCTCCATTTCTTTTAGCATAATATACTCGTCGGCGGTGTGTGAACGTGATGAGCGTCCCGGCCCTATTTTGACCGATGCGAACGGCATAAGAGCCTGATCGGAAAGGGTAGGAGAGCCGAATGGAACACGTCCCAAAGCCACTGCACGCTGCACAAACGGGTGGTTGCGGTCGATGTGTGAGGAGTTGAGGCGGAAAGAGCGAGCACGAACATCACTTTTCACTTGTTTCTTGATTTCGGCATATAGCTCTTCGTTGGAATATAGCTCGTTGCTGCGCACATCCACCACAAAGGTACAGCGGTCGGGCACCACGTTGTGTTGTGTGCCAGCGTTTATCACCGTCACGCTCATTTTTACAGCACCCAGCAGGGGCGACTCTTTTTTGAACTTGTGGTCGCGAAACCAAATGATGTCATCCAATGCTTTGTAGATAGCGTTTACCCCCTCTTCACGGGCTGCGTGTCCAGCTCTTCCTTGTGCCGTCACATCCAGCACCATCAATCCTTTTTCGGCTATGGCAGGTTGCATCTCGGTAGGTTCGCCCACAATAGCCAGGCTGATGGGAGGTAGTTGTTTCAGCACGCTTTCGATACCATTTGCCCCCGAAACTTCCTCTTCGCACGAGGCTAAATAGATGATGTTGTAGGCTTGTGGATTGCGACATAGTTGCAGAAACACCTGTAATAAAGTTGTTAAACTGCCACCCGCATCGTTGCTTCCCAATCCATATAGTTTGCCATTTTCTTCGGTAGCGGCAAATGGGTCTTTGCGCCATCCGTTCACAGGTTTCACCGTGTCGATGTGCGAATTGAGCAAAATTGTTGGTCTTTGCAGGTCGAACATCGGACTCATACACCACACATTGTTTCCTTCACGGCAAGTCACCATTCCAGAGGCTTCTAAATAGCCTTGTAGAAAGTCGGCTGCTGCTGTTTCTTCGCGACTGATAGAAGGAATAGTTATCAGCTCTTTGAGCAAACTGATAGCTTCGGTTGTTATATAAGGAATATCGTATTTCATAGTGCAAAAATACGGATAAATAATTAACAGTGGTGATTGTTTCAAATAAAACTAATACCTTTGCACGCGTATTCACTAACAACCCAAGAATATGAATAACTATCATTTATCTGTGTTGGTTCATACCCAAGCAGAGAAGTATGGCGAGAAAGTAGCGTTGAGATACCGTGATTATCAAACTTCGCAGTGGATTCCCATCACGTGGAATCAATTATCAGATACCACGCGCAAAGCTGCCAATGCCTTTGTGAAGCTTGGTGTGAATGAAGAAGAGAACATTGGTGTTTTTGCACAAAATATGCCCGAATGGTTTTATGTAGATTTCGGAGCGTTTGCCAATCGTCTTGTTCCCATTCCTTTTTATGCCACCAGTTCGGCGGCTCAAGCCCAATACATCATCAACGATGCGCAGATTCGCTATCTGTTTGTAGGCGAACAATATCAATACAACACAGCTTTTGGTGTGTTTGGTTTCTGTCAATCACTCAAGCAGCTCATTATTTTCGATCGCAGCGTGAAGAAAGATCCACGTGATGTCACCTCTATCTACTTCGATGAGTTTATAGCTATGGGAGCCGATTTTTCGGAACAAAAGGTGGTAGACGATCGCACGTCACGTGCATCCAACGACGATTTGGCGAATATTCTATATACATCGGGCACCACGGGCGAACCCAAAGGAGTGATGCTTCATCATTTCAATTACGATGAGGCTTTCCGCATTCACAAAATTCGCCTTGCCACGATGACCGACCAAGATGTGTCGATGAACTTTCTGCCTCTGACACACGTGTTCGAGAAAACTTGGTGTTACTTCTGCCTCTATATGGGCACGGAGGTTTGCATCAATCTCAAGCCCATCGATATTCAAACCACCATCAAGGAAATTCGCCCCACGCTGATGTGTAGCGTACCTCGATTCTGGGAAAAAGTGTATGCTGGTGTGCAAGAAAAGATAGCCGAAACCAAAGGCATTAAAAAAGCGTTGATGCTCGATGCGCTTCGTGTAGGCAAAATTCACAACCTCGATTATTTGCGCGTGGGAAAAACTCCTCCGCCTATGATTCGTATGAAGTACAAGTTTTACGAACGAACCGTCTATTCGTTGTTGAAAAAGACCATCGGTATTGAAAATGGCAATTTCTTTCCTACTGCTGGTGCTGCTGTGCCCGATGAAATATGTACGTTTGTTCACTCGGTAGGCATCAATATGATGGTGGGATACGGATTGACAGAATCTACCGCCACGGTGTCCTGTTTCCCCTATACGGGTTTCGAGATAGGGTCGGTAGGAAAAATAATGCCCGATGTGCAAGTGAAGATTGGTGAAAACAACGAAATATTGCTCAAAGGCAAAACCATCACCAAAGGATACTACAAGAAACCCGAAGCTACCGCCGAGGTATTCACCGAAGATGGGTGGTTTAAGACGGGAGACGCTGGATATATCAAAGGCGATACACTTTATCTCACCGAACGCATCAAAGACTTGTTCAAGACCTCAAACGGCAAATACATCTCTCCGCAAGCTTTGGAAACCAAAATAGCCATCGACCGCTACATCGACCAAATAGCTATCATCGCCGACGAACGCAAGTTTGTTTCTGCTCTGATTGTGCCCATCTACCCCAATGTAGAGAGCTACGCCAAAGCAAACGGCATTGCTTATACCGATATGAACGACTTGCTTCAGAATCCGAAAATTATCGAACTGTTTAAAACACGTATCGGTACTTTGCAGCAGCAGTTTGCTCCTTACGAGCAAATCAAGCGGTTCACTCTATTGTCCGAACCATTCAGTATGGAGCGTGGCGAGCTGACCAACACGCTAAAGATTAAGCGTGCGGCCATAGCCAAAAACTACAAAGAGCAGATAGACAAGATGTACGAAGAATAAAG
>CAMTPA010000071.1 GCA_947074275.1 uncultured Bacteroides sp. | reverse complement strand
ATGCAACTAAATATCAATTATATACATATTATTTTGCTTTGCAACGGTCTCAAAATGTTCACATTTTATTGTGAAATAATGTTATATAAAGTCTCTTTTTGATGTTTTATAGAAATAATATGTTATATTTGAAATTCACGTATTTGTCATATGGCATTGTATTGTACAAAAGAGCTTTCTTTTCTATCCCCCTCTTTCCTTAAGCTCTTCTCGCTCGTCTTTGATATCTTCTATTAGATAGCAATTGTTTCTTTTTCTTTTATTACGCAACGTTTATTATTGAAGAGGTGATGAGGAGTAATTTAAAATTTTTGTTGTTTGTGTGTTTGCCACTCTTATTGAGTAGTTTGCAAGCCTGTCGATGCTCTGTTCCCAATGAACCTGAGGCTGTAGCCATAGCTGTGGTTCAATCGCTCGTTTCTGGTAATGTAGATGATGCTAAAGAGTTTGCCACCGAAGATTTGCTACGTGTAATTGATTCGGATGATTTGCAGAATATCTTTAATCAAGCAAAAATGGAGAAAAATATGAATGTAGAATTGGAGCATACTTCAGATGTTTCTTACGATGGAACAATGAAAAACGTATACTTCGTGATGAAAAAAGGAGATGCGGTTTGCCACCTTCGTGTTACGGTGGTGGACGATAATGGAAAATGGTTGTTTAGCAATATCCAATATAAATAATAGACTGTGCTTTAAAATAAAAAATGCGCTGACAATAAAGTTTGTCAGCGCATTTTTTATATGTGTCTATTGAATTATTTAGCTAATTCAATACCTCTATTTTTGAGAGTTGCATTCATCAAAGATACATACTTAGCGTATTGTTCCTTTGTCAAGGTTTGTCTCATTAATTTCAAGTTGCCATATACAGCAGTGTGCATTTTTGCATCTTGGTTCTTTTTAGCAGTAGTTGCTCTATTCATCTGTTCTGTAAAATAGTCACAGATGTTAGCTACTTCTTCATTTTGCAACGATGAGAGTTTCAAGTACTTGCTCAATTTACTCACGTTGATGTTACCTTCCCATTTTGCAGTTGTAGGTTGATTATCAGCTGCAAATGTTGTAGCAGCAAGGCAGAGCGCTGCCACTAATGTTAATCCTAATCTTTTCATAATACCTACTTTTTAAATTGTTACCTAAAAAAACTTTTAATCCTAAAAAACTTAATCTAATACCTATTAAAAACTGACTTAAGCGCTTAGTCGTCTCTTTTACCTATGCAAATATAGATATATGTTCTTTAGCATAAAAACGTTTTTGAAAGAAAATATGTTTTATAACATCATTTCTTGATATAGGTCAAGTAGAAAGGCTCAAAATGACAGATATTAACAGATATTGTAACCTATTTGTAACATCAAACCTATAATGAACAGAATAATGTAACCAAAAACGGCACGCTTAAATCTACAAGGAAACCGTGGAAGATAGCTAAAATGACAAATTGCTGACCCGAATAGCGGGTAATGATGGGTAGAGTGGTATCCATTGTAGTAGCTCCGCCTGCCGATATGGTGGCTAACTTGCCAAAATAGCGTACCAGCAATGGTGCTGCGAGTAGGGTGATAATTTCTCGGATGATGTTGGATAGCAAAGCGATGGTTCCCATCTCGGCCCCTTTGTATTCGGTGATGAAGATGCTTGATAGCGAATAATAGCCAAAGCCCGACCCGATAGCAAGGCAATCGAACAGAGAGCGATTGGATAGTAGGACACTAATTGCCGCACATCCTACCAGAGTACCTATTATGGTCATAAGCGGTAGCAGTGCCAATCGGGGGTTGAGCGAACGAAAGCTTTTCAGCATTTGCGGATTACATCCGATGCTGATGCCTACACAAAACATCAATCCGCAAAGTGCATAATAACTAAGGCTTCCTTCGGTGATGCTTTGTGGCAACCAATCAAAAATACCAAAAACAGCACCCAATATAAAAAAAGATACGATGATAATGCTTCCTTTCATACTTCTTCCCCCTCCTTATTTTTTTTGTTTGCTTTGCGCCATAATATCAATGCGAAAGATGCGCTTCCTATTACTGAGGCTACACTGATGCAAAGTGCCTCTACTCCCAATGTGTGCAGGTTGTTGATAATAGTTTGGTTTTCACCTACGTCTACTCCTAATAAAAAAAGGAGTATCCATATAAATAATGTGATGAGTGACTGTATCCACGAAAGTTTTTTGCTGCGAAACAGATAGCCTACGAGTACTCCCGTGAGCATAATACCGACAATGATAAACATAAGATTCTTTATAAAATTTGCGCAAAGATAAGCAACTATAATCGGGTGGGCAACAATTGTGAATAAGCGGTGTGCAGACTGTTTATATTTGAGGTGATACTTGTGAACAGTCAATGTGTAGACTTTGAATACTTATCGGGTGGGTAGTGGTGAGTTGGTGGCTTGGTAGATAGGCCTATCCACCAAGCTGGCAAGGCCTATCTACCAAATTGGCAAGGCCTTCTCAGGTCGGTAGATAGGCCTTGCTACCGATGTGGATTGTTATGGATTGATTATTAGTTGTTTATGAAAATAGGATGGGGTGCTCTAATTGGGAGCTATTCCGTTACCATTTGTCGATATAAAAGATATTTTTTGCGCATATTCCGATAAGTGTTCAGCTCTTCTTGCCACGATTGTTTTATCTCTTCTTCCGATTTTCCTGACACAATGGCTTTTCGCACGCTGTCTGTCCCCATCAGTAGGTCGAAAAAACGTGCTCTATCAAAAAAAGCTGCGCCTTGACCCGAACGGTTGTAGAAATCTAAGAAGTAGGCAAGCGTGAAGCCTTGCTCCAAGTCGTTCACTCGGCGGAGGTCTACCCCGTGGCAAGTTTGATTTTTGTGCATCGGGTTCTTGTCAAATCCGGCAAGTGGCTTGGGGGTGAAAGTGAAGGTGCCATATTTGCTTTCGGGTGCGCCCAACACCTGAAACGGGTAGGTTGTGCCGCGCCCTACGCTGATGCGTGTGGCCTCGAACGGGCAAAGCGAAGCATACAAGCGAATAGACTGGTCGTTGGGTAGGTTGGGCGAGGGTTTGATGGGCAATGAATAAGCCTGTTCGTGCTCCCACCCCAAACAAGGCACCACGGTGAGCCTACACGCTTCGGGTTTTTTGTTTAGCCACCCTTCGCCATTTATCATTCGTGCCAGTTCGCCCACGGTGCATCCGTGCAGTAGCGGTATGGGAAGCATTCCTACAAAGCTTCGGAAGGCAGGTTTCAGAATAGGGCCTTCTACATAATCGCACGGGTTGGGGCGATCCAGCACAATCACCTCTTTGTTGTTTTCGGCTGCTGCTTCCATTATATAATAGAGTGTGCTGATGTATGTGTAGAATCGTGCGCCTACATCTTGAATGTCGAATATCAATATGTCCAAATCTTTTAGCTGCTGCGGAGACGGCTTTTTGTTTGCTCCATATAGCGACAAGATGGGGATTCCTGTTCGTATGTCCTTTCCGTCTTTCACGGTTTCGCCTGCATCGGCATCTCCACGAAACCCGTGTTCGGGTGCAAACACCTTCATCACATTTACGTTCAGGTTTAGCAGCGTGTCGAGTAGGCAAGTTTGCGCATTGTTGATGACCGAGGTCTGATTGACCACTAATCCCACTCGTTTTCCTTTCAGCAATGGCAGGTATTCATCCGTTCGCTCGGCTCCGGTGGTTACCACATCTTGTGCAAAAACAAACGGGAAACAGAGTGTGCAGAGAAGAAGAATTAACAGACGTGTAGGGCGCATATTGATGTTTTTTTACTATTATTGCACAAAAATATCTATTTAACTCCATTATTACAACATTATGGATAAAGAAGTTGGCCACCCTCTTGAGTTGATTGATGCGTATTATCCCGAAGAAAATCAACTGAAGAATATACTGCTTGTGCATAGTCGTTCGGTGGCAGAGAAGGCGTTGTCGATAGCTCGCAATCACCCCGAGTTGAAGTTGGATGAGACGTTTCTTTACGAAGCGGCTATGCTTCACGATATTGGTATTTTTCAGACCAATGCACCGGGGATTTCTTGTTTTGGCGATGCTCCCTATATTTGTCACGGCTATTTGGGCGCCGACTTAGTGCGCAACGCTGGCTTTCCGCAGCACGCCCTTGTGTGCGAGCGACACACGGGCACAGGGCTTTCGTTGGATACCATTGTGCAACGGCAGTTGCCGATACCTCATCGTGATATGCAGCCCATTTCGCTCGAAGAACAAGTGGTATGTTTTGCCGATAAATTCTTTTCAAAATCGCATCTCGATCGCGAAAGAACAATCGAAGCAGCGCAGAACAGTTTGTCTAAGTTTGGCAAAGCTGGCGTGGAGCGTTTCAACTACTGGTGTGAGCTGTTTTTGTAGCACTAAAAATTAATTAAAATAGAGCATTGCGCTATGTATTTGGTGAAGATTATGTACTTTTGTCCACTCCAAGCGTAAACGATAAGTGAATGACGCCATTGAAAGCAAATACAATCATATCATACATACTACTGTTTGTTGTCTTACTCATTTTTCCTTGTGAGTTGTCGGCGCAAAGTCGGCGTGATAGAAGAGAATTGAGAGAGAGAGAAACATTTACTCCACCGGCCGACTCGCTGCAACAAGATTCAGTAGTGGTGACCAATGTGCCTCCTATTGTTAAAAAGCCACCTTTAGATGCTCCTGTTACCTATTCTGCAACCGATTCAATCGTGTTTGAAGAAGGAGGATATGCGCATTTATATGGCGATGGAAAAGTGAACTACGAAAAGATTGAACTGACTGCGCAAGTCATCACAATGAATATGGACAGCAGCACGGTGTATGCACGTGGAATAACCGATACATTAGGTGTTGAGTCGGGACGTCCTATTTTCAAAGACGGCGATGATAGTTACGACACCAAAGCCATTCGATACAATTTTAAAAGCAAACGCGGGCTTATCAGCAACGTGGTCACTCAGCAAGGCGAAGGATATGTGATTGGTAACAATGCCAAGAAAGGGGCCAATGACGAACTTTTTATGACCGATGGTAAATACACCACTTGCGACCATCACGATCATCCACACTTCTATTTGCAATTGACAAAGGCAAAAGTACGTCCACGCAAAAACGTGGTGACAGGCCCTGCCTATCTGGTGGTAGAAGATGTGCCACTCCCATTGGCCGTTCCGTTTTTCTTTTTCCCTTTTTCGAGCAGCTACTCTTCGGGTTTCATAATGCCTACCTATATGGACGACTCTGCACGTGGGTTTGGACTTACAAATGGTGGATACTATTTTGCGATTAGCGATATGATAGACCTGAAATTAACGGGAGAAATCTTCACCAAAGGGTCGTGGGCATTGAGTGCCGAAAGCAATTACAACAAACGTTATAAATTCTCTGGCTCGCTAAAGGCCGATTATCAAGTGACAAAGCTGGGCGACAAAAATATGCCCGACTACTCAGTGGCAAAAGATTTTAAAATCGTGTGGAGTCATCGTCAAGACCCCAAAGCAAACCCAAGTCAAACTTTCTCGGCAAGTGTGAACTTTGCTACAAGTAGCTACGAGCGCACCAATATCAACAACTTGTACAATCCGCAGTCGCTTACTCAAAACACCAAAACATCGAGTATCAGCTACTCGCGTATGTTTCCAGATATTGGTTTGACGCTTTCGGGAACTTTCAACATTGCGCAAACAATGCGCGACTCGTCTATCGCTGTAACACTGCCCGACTTGAATATCTCTTTGACTCGCTTTTTCCCTTTTAAGCGTAAAAAAGCAGCAGGTGCCGAGCGTTGGTACGAAAAGATTTCATTTCAATATACCGGTCGATTGGTGAATAGTGTAAAAACCAAAGACGACCAGTTGTTTAATGCCAATTTGATAAAAGACTGGCAAAACGCTATGCAGCACAGCATCCCTGTAAGTGCTACTTTTACTTTGTTCAAGTACTTCAATCTGACCCCTTCGTTCAACTATACCGAACGTTGGTATACACGTAGGTTCGACAGAGAATATGACGATGAGAAGCGGCAATGGGTAGCTACCGATACAGTATATGGTTTTCATCGAGTAGCCAACTACAAGTTCTCGGTAGGTTTGAATACCAAACTCTATGGTATGTACAAACCGATGTTTATGAAGAAAAAAGAGATTCAGATTCGCCACGTATTCACTCCTTCGGTCAGCTTGAGTGCAGCACCGGGCTTCGATCGCTATTGGGAACAGCACGAGGATAGTTATGGCAATATGCAATATTACTCGCCCTATTCGAGCCAGCAATTTGGAACAGCACCGCGCGAAAAACAAGGAAGTGTAAACCTTGATGTATCCAACAATATTGAGATGAAGTTTAGAGACCGAAACGACTCGATACGGAAAATTAGCTTGATTGACGAATTGGGTGGGTCGCTGTCCTACAATATGGCTGCTCAGGTACGGCCGTGGAGCGATTTGTCGATGCGTGTGCGAATGAAGTTCTCTAAGAACTACACCTTTAATATGAATACCACTTTTGCAACCTATGCTTACACTTTCGACAAAAACGGAAATGTGATTGTAGGCGATCGCACGGAGTGGTCGTACGGACGCTTTGGACGTTTCTCTGGTTGGGGCTCTTCGTTCAACTACACGTTCAATAACGATACGTGGAAAAAATGGTTTGGCCCTA
This sequence comes from uncultured Bacteroides sp., assembly GCA_947074275.1. Classification (GTDB taxonomy): domain Bacteria; phylum Bacteroidota; class Bacteroidia; order Bacteroidales; family Bacteroidaceae; genus Bacteroides. The sequence continues at coordinate 9,771 of CAMTPA010000071.1, read as the reverse complement.
AAGATGGCGAGATGAACGGAAAGAATCAGAACGACCGTGACCGAGACCAAGGTATGGAAGGCGAAGGTGGTGGTGAAGGAAATGCTACCGACGAAAAGAAAAAGACTAAGAAAGCAAAGGCCGATTCGGATGGTTATCAGGAATTTAAGATGCCGTGGTCGGTCAGTGTCAACTACTCTTTCAATATTCGCGAGGATCGGTCGAAGCCAATAAATCGAGAAAGTATGCGTTACCCGTTCTCTTATACTCATAATATCAATGCGTCGGGCAATGTGAAGCTTTCTACCAATTGGCAAGTCACCTTTACTACTGGCTACGACTTCCAAGCCAAGGAGGTGACACAAACATCGCTCACCATATCGCGCGATTTGCACTGTTTCAATATGGCCGCCAGTCTTTCACCTTTTGGCCGGTGGAAATATTACAACTTCAAAATCAGTGCTAATGCCAGCATTCTGCAAGATTTGAAGTGGGAACAACGAAGCCAAACACAAAGTAATATACAGTGGTATTAATAGCACTAAAATAGAAAAGGGGTGAACTCAGATACGAGCTCACCCCTTTTTGCGTAGTGTATTTGTAATATAGATTAATCTACCATTCAATCTCTTTCTTACCGTGCCTCTTCAAGTATTCATTGGTTTGGCTAAAGTGCTTGTTCCCATAGAAGTGTCTGCACGATAGAGGAGAAGGGTGAGCCGAAGTTAACACCAAATGCTTGCTACGGTCGATAAATGCACCTTTTTGTTGTGCATAGTTGCCCCACAATATGAACACCAATCCTTCTTTTTCTTCAGCCAATGCACGTATTGCAGCGTCTGTGAAGGTTTCCCATCCTTTTCGTTGATGCGAACCAGCCGTGTGTGCTCTTACGGTAAGAGTGGCATTTAATAACAATATTCCTTGTTGTGCCCAGCGAGTGAGGTTGCCGCTTTTGGGTGGCTCTATCCCTAAATCGCTTTTGATTTCTTTAAATACGTTTACCAACGATGGTGGAAACGGAACATCATCATTTACCGAAAAGCAAAGCCCGTGAGCCTGCCCAGGGCCGTGATAAGGATCTTGACCTATAATCACTACCTTTACCGCATCGAAAGGGCAGAGGTTAAAAGCATTGAATATTAAGCTTCCCGGTGGATATATGGTCGCTTGACTGTATTCGCTTTTGACAAAATCAGTCAGCTTAGCGAAATAATCCTTCTCAAATTCAGGTTGCAAGTGTTTTTTCCAGCTATCTTCTATCTGTACGTTCATCAAATCAAAGGAATGTTGAGTTCTGCACACTCTTTGCGCATCTCATCTGGCCAAATGCTTGCCTGAATTTCGCCAATGTGTGCTTTACGAAGGTAGAACATACAAAGACGCGACTGGCCAATACCACCACCAATTGACAATGGTAATGTTCCCTCAACCAAACGCTTGTGGAAGTATAACTCCAAGCGTTGCTCTTGTCCCTCTTCTTTCAGTTGTCTTAGCAACGCTTCCTTGTCTACACGGATACCCATTGACGAGAGTTCTAAAGGACGTTGTAACACTTCATCCCACACCACTAAATCGCCATTCAGCCCAGGTAGGTCATTCAATCCCGGTGTTGTGTAATCATCGTAATCAGGGGCACGTCCGTCGTGTTTCTTTCCATCGCCTAATTTTCCACCAATCCCTATGATGAATACAGCTTTATGCTTTTTGCTGATTTCATACTCACGTCCTTTGGGATCTAAGTTTGGATAGAGCTGACGTAACTCTTCTGCGTGAATAAAATAAATATGCTGTGGTAAGCAAGGTTTGATTTGTGGGTACATCTCGTACACCATATATTCGGTGCGAACCATTGCAGCATAAATGCGGTTCACTATTTGCTTCAAAAATTCTACATTGCGTTCTTCTTGTGTCATCACGCGTTCCCAGTCCCATTGGTCTACATAGAGTGAATGTAGATTGCCCAACTCCTCGTCGGCACGTATCGCATTCATATCGGTGTAGATGCCATAATTGGGCTCGATGTGATAATCGGCGAGTGTCAATCTTTTCCATTTGGCAAGCGAGTGTACAACTTCGGCTTTAGCGTCGCCCAAGTCCTTTATAGGAAATGTTACGGCTCTTTCCACGCCATTCAAATCGTCGTTGATACCCATACCTTTCAATACGAAAAGTGGAGCCGTAACGCGGCGAAGACGTAGTTCAGACGAAAGGTTCATTTGGAAAAACTCTTTAATCTGTTTGATTCCCAACTCTGTTTGTTTTAAATCCAAAAGAGGTTTGTAATTCTCAGGTTTTATTAGATAACTCATAGATTTATTGTATGTTAATTGTTGGCAAAGATATGGAATATATTCAAATATGTATTGTTTTGGGGTTGAAATTAATCAATATGCTAAATAAATTCTGCTATGAGCTTTCAAAATAATAGCAGCCTCCTTGTGCGATGCCGACAAAAAGCTCTGAAAGATTAGGAGGATAGTGAGTTTTTCTCTATTTTTGCCGCACATTTAATTAAAGAATGCACCTATAGTTCAATGGATAGAATAATGGATTCCGGTTCCATCGATTGGAGTTCGAATCTCCATAGGTGTACTGCGTAAACCGTCAATGCCCTTTTTAGAGTGCTGACGGTTTTTTGTTTTTGTGGTAAATGGATCCCCTCTGTCATTATAAAACGTACTCTAATATTTATGTTTGTTTTGCACATTTGTATATGCGGCGACGTAGGGTAATAATAAACATAAAATGCAAATAATAAAAAATGATAAAGGCGATAAATCATTCAGAGTTGCACTGAACAACAAACGTGTTTTTACGTTGGATACACAATCTTTATTTCAGGATGAAGGGTGTGTGATTTGAAAAAATGAATAAAGGCTTTTTGAAGTTGCTGGCAAAGTATATCAATGTCACTGGCAAAGCATATCTATAAAAACAATGATGTGTTTTTATGATTTATTTGTTTAGAATGCTGGTAGTGATGTGCTAATGCTTGGACATTGTGCGACTTGCTAAACTTTGAATAGCCGAACTAAACTAAACTTTAAGAAATATGAAACAGATTGTTAAGATGACTGGTGTCGCTTTTGTGATGGTTTTGGGTTTGTTGGCTTTTGCAAGTTGTAGTGATGATGACAAAAAGATTAGCTATTCGGAGTTGCCTGCTAATGCAAAAGCGTTTATCGAATTGTATTTTCCTGGACAAACCTCGGTATATACTGAAAAAAGTAAGGATGATGGTACTACTAACTATGATGTGACATTAAACAATGGTACCGAAATAGAATTTGATAAATCGGGAAATTGGATTTATGTGGATTGTAAATATACCAAACTGCCTACTGGTATTTTGCCCGATAAGATAGCCGATTATATCACGGAAAAATATCCTACTGCATCTGCATATAAGGTAGATAAAGAATATGGTGGTTATCAGGTGAATATAAACAATGGCTTGAAGCTGATATTTTCGGCAGATGGTACATACATTAGCTCGCAAGTTGATATAGACTAAAGATATTTTTAATATAAAAGGTTGGAAATGAATGTTTGTAGTATTCGTTTCCAACCTTTTTTTATTTTGTTTCTTGAATGTTATCTATTTGCGGTCAATTTCTCCCAATCATCGCAAAGGGTTTGCATTGAAGGGTAGAGTAGGTTGGCTCCAGCAGTGAGCAATACCTCGTCGGGCAATGGACCGGTGTTTACAGCTATGGTGAAAAGTTGAGCGGCTATGCCAGCCTGCACTCCCAATGGAGCATTTTCTATTACCACTACCTCATCTTTTTGGAAACCACCTTTTTGGAGTGCCATAAGGTAAGGCTCAGGATGTGGCTTACCGTGTTTTACATCATAGGCTGTCACCATCAACTCTTTTTTGAAAGTATTAGGAAAATGGTGTTCCAGACGGTCGATAAGAGATAACTGTCCCGAACCTGTTACCACCATTGGGGTCAACCCTGCTGCTTTCACCTTTTGTAGCAATTGCCACGCGCCTGTCATAGGTTCTGGTTGGGGATAACTATTGAACTCTTTGCTCTTTTCACGGTAGATGCTTTCAATTTCTTCTTGTGTAGCCTCTTTGCCCCATTGTCGTTGACACACCAAGTTGATGGTGCCCGCTCCTGTACGGCCTTCGTGCATATAAGCTTCGGTTTCGCTTAGGTCGAGTCCGTGCTGTTTCATAATCTTGTGCCACGCTTTTGCGTGATAAGGCATCGAGTTGAACAACACGCCGTCCATATCAAATAACACTGCTTTTAAATGTATCTTTTCGGGGAGTTTCATTTTTTTTCTGTTACCTATTGATTGATAGCGTGCAAAGGTAGAGCTTTTTGTTGTATGGCCTATTTCTGAAAGTGTAAAATATCCACTCCAAAGTGTTTTTCACACGTAAGCGAAGTAGCCATTTTCATAATGGGGGCTTTCACGCCACTATGTAGCAATGTTGCTGATTTTTCGACAAATGCTTCGTCCCACAATCCGCAATCAATAAATGATTGCAGTAGCAGACTACCTCCTTCTACCATCAGCGAGTGGATGTTTCGCTTATAAAGCTGGTACATCATATCGGGCAAAGGGTTGTTTTGGAAATCGATTTCAATAAACTCGATACCTCCACGATTGGGTTGTGCATTGGAGGTAAACACAAGTGTTGTTATCTCACCATTATATAAAGGTGTGTCGGTAGGAACTTTCAGTTCCCTGTCTACGAGTATGCGTGTGGGGTTTTGTCCGCACCAATGGCGCACGGTAAGCGATGGATGGTCTAAAAGTGCGGTGCGTGTGCCTACCATAATACCATCTATTTCGGCGCGACGCTTATGTACCAGCATTGCTGTTTGCTCGTTGGATAGTTTGGCGGCTACTCCTCCTGTGCGGTTCAGGTCGACATAACCATCCGATGACTCTGCCCACTTTAGGATGATGTAGGGGCGATGCAATGTGTGTGCCGTGATAAAAGTACGTATTAGCTCACGGCATTCTGTTTCCAATACGCCTACTATCACTTCTCTACCTGCGTGGCGAAGTTTGCGTATACCATTGCCTGCTACTTTAGCAAAAGGGTCTTGACAACCAATAACAATGCGTGGTATCTTTTTTTCGATAATAAGGTCGGCACAAGGAGGCGTTTTGCCATAATGAGAACAAGGCTCTAAGCTAACGTAGATAGTGGAACGTTTTAACAATGTAGCATCTTTTACCGAAGCAATGGCGTTCACTTCTGCGTGAGCTTCACCGTATTTGCGGTGATACCCTTCGCCGATTATTTTATCATTGCACACAATGACTGCACCCACCATCGGATTGGGTGATACGCTGCCAAGCCCGTTTTGTGCAAGTTCAATACAGCGTCTCATATATTTTTCCTCTGTTTTCATAAAGTCCTCATTATAATATTTTGTACTTTTGCCCCACTTTTATACTCATCAAAATACTCCTATGAATCGAGTTTCTACACATATCAAGCAAGCTTTAAAAGATGTTTATCCTCCCGAAGAACTTAAAAGTTTGGTGGTGATGATTTGGTGCGATTTGCTTGGCAAAGATGCACTTGACATCTATTTGGGCAAAGATACCAATTTATCAACTACCGAGCATCAGCAGCTCGAAAACATTTTGCAACGAATGACGCAACACGAACCTGTACAATATGTGCGTGGAGTGGCAAACTTTTGTGGATATACTTTTGCGGTAGCTCCTGGTGTGTTGATTCCGCGTCACGAGACCGAAGAACTGGTAGAGCTTATTGTAAAAGAAAATACTTTGCAATCGCCCCGCATACTCGATATAGGTACAGGAAGCGGCTGTATCGCTATTTCATTATCTTTATTGCTTTCCGATGCTCGGGTCACAGCTTGGGATATATCAGAGCAAGCTCTTTGTATCGCATCAAAAAACAATAAAACCCTAAATGGAAATGTATTTTTCGAGAAACAAGACGCTTTGGGAATATTGCTAACTGAAACAATAGGAAAATATGATATTGTAGTTAGTAACCCTCCTTATATAACCAATTCAGAAAAAAAAGAAATGGAGCGCAACGTGCTTGATTGGGAACCCCACTTGGCCTTGTTCGTGCCCGATGAAGATCCTTTGCTTTTTTATAGGCAAATAGCTCTCCACGCAAGAAAGCTGTTGTGTGAAGGAGGAAGGCTTTATTTTGAAATAAACAGAGCCTACGGTGTCGAAACAGTAGAAATGTTGTATGAAATGGGATATAGAGCGGGTAGAATTATAAAAGATATAAGCGGTAACGATCGTATCGTGACGGCATTAACATAAAAGTTTTGAGAATGATAACAGAAGAAGAAGCATTGAGCAGATTGACTGCCTCGTGTGCTACAACCGAATACTGTAAATCTGATTTGAGTGATAAAATGCAACGTTGGGGAATAGCCTACGATGCTATTGAAAGAGTAATAGAAAGACTGGAAAAAGAGAAATACATCGATGAAGAACGGTATTGTCGTGCGTATATTAACGATAAGTTTCGGTTTGCAAAATGGGGCAAAATGAAAATTTCTCAATCGTTGTATCTGAAAAGGATTTCTAAAGATTTGGTAATTAAATATTTATCGGAGATAAACCGGGAAGAATACTTGGAAACACTGTCTAAGCTTTTGGCGGTGAAGCGTAAGAGTATTCGTGCCAATGATGATTATGAACGTAACAACAAACTCATTCGATTTGCTATGAGTAGAGGCTTTGAAATAAGCGATATTAAATGTTGTATAACAGATTGTGACTTTGAGGACTAAAAGAGCTAAAAAATAAGAGGATTCTTTTTTGTGTTTCGTTCTATTTTCTTTATTTTTGCACCTGAATAATTACCAACTAAGTATAGTTATGAAAACTTTAGAGAGATTGTTTGCAGAGAAACTGTTGAAAATAAAAGCGATAAAATTACAACCCGATAATCCGTTTACTTGGGCTTCTGGTTGGAAATCGCCTTTCTATTGCGATAATCGCAAGACTCTTTCTTATCCCTCGCTTCGTACATTTGTGAAAATTGAAATTACTCGCCTGATATTGGAAAAGTTTGGGCAAGTAGACGCTATAGCTGGTGTTGCAACCGGTGCCATCCCTCAAGGTGTATTAATTGCTGATGCGCTAAATCTACCATTTGTATACGTTCGTGCTACTCCGAAAGATCACGGTTTGGAGAACTTGATTGAAGGTGAGTTGCGCCCAGGGATGAAAGTTGTAGTGATTGAAGATTTGATTTCTACTGGTGGCAGTAGCCTGAAAGCTGTTGAGGCTGTTCGTCGTGATGGCTGTGATGTTATTGGTATGGTGGCAGCTTATACGTATGGATTTCCAGTGGCTGTAAAAGCCTTCAAAGATGCTAAAGTGCCTTTGGTGACACTTACCAATTATGAAGCTGTGATTGATGTAGCTCTTCGTACAGGCTATATCGAAGAATCGGATGTGGAAACATTGAACGAATGGCGCAAAGATCCTGCGCATTGGGAAGCAGGAAAATAATACGAACTATTATAAATAAATACTGTTAAACAAAAGAAGAGCCATTCGGACAGAAGCTGTTCGGATAGTTCTTCTTTTTGTATTCTATAACAACCCCAATCATTATGACTAAATTTGAAAGTAACGTAAAAGTAATACCTTATTCACAAGAACGGGTTTACAATAAACTGTCCGACCTCAATAACCTTGAGGCTTTCAAAGACCGTTTGCCAGAAGATAAAGTAAAAGACTTGAGCTTTGATTCGGATACACTCAGTTTTAATATGTCGCCAGTGGGGCAGATTACACTGAAGGTTGTGGAAAGAGAACCTCATAAATGTATTAAAATGGAGTCGGTAAATTCACCACTTCCTTTTAATCTTTGGATTCAATTGGTTCCTATTACAGAAGCGGAGTGTAAACTAAAGGTCACTGCTGGTATGGAGCTTAATCCATTTATGAAAACAATGGTGCAGAAGCCTTTGAAAGATGGGCTGGAAAAAATGGTGGAAATGTTGTCGATGATTCACTATTAATAACTTATGGCACAAAAACTTTGGGAAAAATCGGTTCAGGTAAACCAAGAAATTGAACGATTTACCGTAGGACACGACCGTGAAATGGATCTTTATTTGGCAAAATACGATGTGCTGGGTTCGATGGCCCACATCACAATGCTCGAAAGCATTGGTTTGTTGACTAAAGAGGATCTTAACGCATTGCTTGACGAACTCAAAAATATTTATGTTGAAGCAGAGCGTGGTGATTTTATAATAGAGGAGGGGGTAGAGGATGTTCATTCGCAGGTAGAGTTGATGCTGACTCGCAAATTGGGTGATGTAGGCAAGAAAATACACAGTGGACGTTCGCGAAATGATCAGGTGTTGCTTGATTTAAAACTTTTTACTCGTTCCGAATTAAAAGAAATTACCCATCAGGTAGAAGAACTATTCAATGCTCTTATTGAGCAAAGTAATCGCTATAAAGAGGTGTTGATGCCTGGTTACACCCATTTGCAAATAGCAATGCCCTCTTCGTTTGGACTCTGGTTTGGTGCTTATGCCGAAAGTTTGGTGGATGATATGCTTTTTTTGCAAGCAGCTTTTAAAATGTGTAATCGCAATCCCTTGGGTTCTGCTGCAGGATATGGCTCTTCATTCCCGCTGAATCGTACAATGACTACCGAGTTGCTTGGATTTGATTCGATGAATTACAATGTGGTATATGCGCAAATGGGACGTGGCAAATTAGAACGTAATGTGGCGTTTGCGCTTGCTACCGTTGCAGGCACAATTTCAAAACTTGCATACGATGCCTGCTTATTCAATAGTCAGAATTTTGGTTTTGTGAAATTGCCCGATGAGTGTACAACAGGTTCGAGCATTATGCCTCATAAAAAAAATCCTGATGTATTTGAGTTGACCCGTGCAAAATGCAATAAGCTACAAGCGTTGCCGCAGCAAATAATGATGATTGCCAATAATCTGCCTTCGGGATATTTTCGTGATTTGCAAATAATAAAGGAAGTGTTCCTGCCTGCTTTTCAAGAACTAAAAGACTGCTTGCGAATGACTACCTATATTATAAAGGAGATGAAAGTCAATGAAAACATCCTTAACGACGATAAATATCTACTTATATTTAGTGTAGAAGAGGTGAATAGACTGGCACGTGAAGGTATGCCATTTCGAGATGCTTATAAGAAGGTTGGGTTGGATATCGAAGCAGGTAAGTTTATTCACAACAAACAGGTGCAGCACACTCACGAAGGTAGCATAGGCAATTTATGTAACGATAAAATAGCTACGCTTATGGAACAGTTGATAGAGGGGTTCAACTTCAATCAAATGCAAGCAGCCGAAAGAAAATTACTTCAAAAATAAAGATGAGTTTTAAGAATAGATATAAATGGGTGATTGCTGTAACTTTCTGCGTGTTATTATCAGCCTGTGGTGATTCGTACGAATCGAGCATTCCTTCTGTACGATTTAATCTCTCTTATAGCATTAGTCATTTTCCCACCATTACTACTCCTGGTTATTTTGTGAAAGTTGAGAAGAATGTGAATGGTATATCAGTAGGGTATGCTGGTCTGATTTTGGGAAAATCATTGTTTTACGGGGCGATGGGTGATAATAATTACATATGTTACGATGCCGCTTGTCCCGTAGAAGCTCAACGAGGTGTTTCTATCAATCTGTTGGATGAAGGTACTGGTAAAGCTGAATGTCCTAAATGTGGTATGGAATACGATTTGAACAACAACGGATTCCTGTTGGAAACGTTGAGGTAAAAGATGTAGAAATTGACAATGCCGGAAAT
>CAMTPA010000070.1 GCA_947074275.1 uncultured Bacteroides sp. | reverse complement strand
GCATTTGTTTGGTGAATAAATGATTTTCACACAAAAGTACGCATAAATTTGAGGAATTTGAATATAAACCACTCTGCAGAAAGCAAAAAAACTTGGCGAATGACTGTAAAAGTATTCGCCAAGTTCTATTTTTCCGAGAAAGGGTGTTGATAATATTAGGTTGCCCTTTCTCTCTATGCAAATGGAGGCTGAAGTTATCAGCTCAACTGTTTTCTATTTTTTTCGTAGCAATTGTTGCAATGCAAAACACAATTAGATTCACAAAAAAACCTACTATTGAGCCATCAATACCAAATGGCACATTCAAAACATAATTCCAAATTAAAGTAACAGCACCGCCTGCAATCATACAAAAGTAGAATGCTTGACGACTACTTCCAACCCCCAACAACGCAGCTGCAAGTGGAACAAGAATAACAGGACTCCACAGTGAGTAAGAGAATAGCAATATATCTAATATATTAGGAATGTTTATCACGATGACAATGGCAAAAACACCAATAAACAAATTGGCTATGCGGGCTATTAATAGTGTTTTTCTATCCGATAGTTTTTCCGTTTTAAATGGGATTATAATGTCATTGACCAACCCCACCGATGCACTATTAAGAAACGAATCGGCAGAAGACATAACGATAGAGAGCATCCCTGCAATCAACACTCCTCTAACTCCTATTGGAGCAGCCGTTTTGACCATCTCTTGCATAATGGAGTTCGTATCTGTTATATTTCCCTGAAAATAGACATAACCTACCAAGCCTATCAGCCCTGTGATTATAAAAAACGGAACAGATATTACAGCTGAGAGAATGGCCGCCTTTGCGGTAGTTTTAAGTGTATTCCCCATCAGGAGCCTCTGAACATAGGGAGGCACCAACGCTTCGCCCAAAGCTAAGGATAAAAACAACGATATAAAACCGCATACAGTGTACCCATTGGTTATATCCCAAAATTGCGGCGGGGTGTTTTCAATCACATTACCAACGCCTCCGCTTGCCTCGAACGAGAAATAGAGCAACACAGGCATCCCTATCCCAAGCACAATAAACTGGATAATATCAGTAATGACTACCGCACGCATACCGCCGAAGGTAGAATAGCACAACACAATGCTATAACCTATAAGTGCGCCATACAGGGTGCTAACTCCCATAAAAACTTTGAATATATACCCGATTGCCCCAATTTGGGCAGCAAGTATCCCCGTACACACCAACATACTAAATAGGCCGGTGAACACCTGCGCGTAACGTCCATAACTCATTCGCATAATGTCTCCCGTAGAGATTGCTGTTTCATAGCGTTTGATTCGAGGCACTATAAATCGACCTACGAGAAAAATACTAACTGAGAATCCGCAAAGTGCTACGATATTGCCAATGCCCATCTCGGCTACTTTAGACGCATTTCCTGTAGAAAATCCGCCGCCTATAAACGAGGCCGAAAGAGTAGCCATCAAAGCAAACACCCCATAACGCTTGTTGGATATAGAAAAGTCGTGTATGCTGGTGAGCCGTCTGGAAGCAAGCAACCCTACAATGATGACAACCAAAAGAAATAGTGCTACAATAATGTAATCTGTAATCATAATTTCACGTTTGTGTTAAACTTACAAATGCAATTTTTGTGAATGCCTTCAAAAAAAACAGAAGTTCTAAATGCTTAATCACAAAGCAAAGATATACAATTTTAACTATGTGCAAAAAAACTATAACTGAAAAGTGCTGCATCATAGGCAGATAGAAGAACAACGTGGGCAAAGTACTACAACACAATTAGTGAGAAGCTAAGATAGTTTAACCCACGGCCAACTATGAAGTTTGATTTTACCGATAATATAGCGTATTTTTGTATCAGCAATTGTAAACGAGAATGATAGACAGAGCCACCGTAGACCGAATTATAGATGCCGCACAGATAGTGGATGTGGTGTCGGACTATGTGACCTTGCGCAAGCGAGGAGCCAACTACACGGGCTTATGCCCCTTTCACAACGAAAAAACACCTTCGTTCAGTGTGTCGCCCGCCAAGGGAGTGTGCAAATGCTTTAGCTGCGGAAAGGGGGGGAATGCCGTCCATTTTGTTATGGAGAAAGAGCAGCTTTCGTATTACGAGGCCTTGAAGTTTCTTGCCAAGAAGTATCACATCGAGGTAAAAGAGCGCGAACTAACCAACGAGGAGAAGCAAGAACAAAGCGAGCGCGAGAGTATGTTTGTGATAAACACCTTTGCGCGCGATTACTTTCAAGACATCTTGCGCAACCACGTAGAGGGACGCAGCATTGGTATGGCTTACTTCAGACAGCGCGGATTTAGAGACGACATCATCGAAAAATTTCAGCTGGGATTTTGCACCGACAGCAAAGAGGCGATGAGCCAAGCCGCCCTGAGTAAAGGTTATAAAAAGGAATTTTTAGTGAAGACTGGCCTGTGCTACGAAACCGACGACCATCGTCTTCGAGACCGTTTTTGGGGACGTGTCATCTTTCCGGTACACACCGTGTCGGGCAAGGTGGTGGCATTTGGCGGACGTATGCTCAACTCCGAAACCAAAGGGGTGAAAATGAAATACGTCAACTCGCCCGAGTCGGCCATTTATCACAAAGGCAATGAGCTATATGGCATTTTCTATGCCAAAACAGCCATTGGCAAATATGACAAATGCTACTTGGTGGAAGGCTATACAGATGTGATTTCGATGCACCAATCGGGCATCGAAAACGTGGTGTCATCGTCGGGAACGGCTCTTACCGGAGCGCAGATACGCTTGATACACCGTTTCACCAACAACTTGACATTGCTATACGACGGCGACGCTGCTGGCATCAAGGCTTCGCTCAAAGGCATCGATATGCTGCTCGAAGAGGGAATGAACATCAAAGTGTGCCTACTACCCGACGGCGAAGACCCCGACTCGTATGCGCAAAAACACAACTCAAGCGAATTTCAGGAGTTTATCCAAAAGAACGAGGTGGACTTTTTACGCTTCAAAACCAACCTGCTGCTCGAAGAAGCTGGCAAAGACCCCATTAAAAGAGCCGAACTGATAGGTAGCATCGTGCAGAGCATCGCGGTGATTCCCGAAGCCATTGTGCGCGACGTGTACATCAAAGAGTGCGGACAACTGCTGCACATAGAAGACAGACTATTGGTGAGTGAAGTGGCAAAACGGCGCGAAGCAATGGCTGAAAAAGCCAACAAACCGACCTCAACTTATGCCAACACATCGCCCACTGCATCGCCAGCACCTGCATCCCACGGATTGCCCGGCGCAGATGTTCCACCGCCCTTTCCGCCCGAAACGGAGGAGTATTACTCCTCTATCCCATCGAAAGAACGAGAGGGCGAGGAGTTTTACCAATACGAACGACTGATAATACAGGCCATAGTGCGATATGGCGAAAAAAGTATGGGAGATGAAGAAGATGAAAACGGAGTGATGACACCGATTAGTGCAACCAGATTTGTGGCAGACGACCTGCAAGCAGATGAGCTTTCGTTTCACAACCCCATCCACCGACGCATATTGGCAGAGGCCTTGGAGCACGACCGAGATGCAGGCTTTATAGCCGAGAGATATTTCATAGCGCACCCCGACCCCGTGGTGAGCCGGGTGGCATCGGAGCTGGCAAGCGACCGCTACCAACTGAGTAAGTTTCACTCGAAAACTCAAAAAATAGTGGCTGACGAAGAGCGACTTGCCGAGTTAATACCTGCATTAATGACAAGCTTTAAAAATGCCATTGTAGCCGCCGAGTTGAAACACATTATGTTTGCCTTGCAAGATCCGGCAACAGCCGAAAACGATGAGCTGTGTGCCGAACTGATGCAACGCTATAAAGACATGAAGGAGATTGAAACGATGATGGCAAAGCACTTAGGCGACCGCGTGGTGCTGCGCTAATGCCCTATCAACGATTGATGAGATACATAAATTCCTCACGCGTCTTCATCTGATTGAAGGCGCCGGTAAAATCGGAAGTAGTGGTGACAGAGTTTTGCTTTTCTACACCACGCATCTGCATACACATATGTTTTGCTTCAACTACCACCATCACGCCAAGCGGATTGAGTGTTTCTTGAATACACTCTTTAATTTGGAGTGTCATACGCTCTTGCACCTGCAAGCGATGAGAAAAAATATCGACCACACGAGCTATTTTGCTCAACCCTGTGATGTAGCCATTGGGGATATAGGCCACGTGCGCCTTGCCATAGAAAGGCAACATATGATGCTCGCACAACGAAAAGAAGTCGATGTCTTTCACTACCACCATTTGGCTATACTCTTCTTTGAATTTAGCCGAACGCAACACTTCGTGCGGGTTCATCGTATATCCTTTGGTGAGGTGCAGCATCGCTTTCGCCACACGTTCAGGGGTTTTTATCAACCCTTCTCTTTCGGCATCTTCGCCCAGCAGAGTGATTATTTTTTTGTAATGCTCTTTCAGCTCATCCAAAGCAGGAGAGACGATGATTTCTTTCTCTAACATAGCGTGGTGAAAAAATTATAAGTGAATATTGATATGATCTTTAACAATGGTGACCTCTTTGAAACCACCAGTCGACCGCAGTTTGCGCATCATAGCATCTGCCTCTTCGATGCTACGAAAATCGCCCACACGACAAAGCCAACGAGGTGTAGAAAAGAAAGTATACACTTTCATCTCTGGGAAAAGGTCTTTTACTTTGTTGCCCATATTGGTAGCCTCGGTGCGTGCAGCCCTCGAATTGGTTCCGGCATACACCTGAATGCGATAGCCCGTGCCTTTGAGAATGCGATGCTCGGCAGACGAGCTTGTGGCAGTTCCATCGGCAGAAACAGTGTGTTCGCTACCTATCAATGCTTCGATAGCAGGGTCTTGGTGAATGGTGACTTTGCCTTGTCCGGGTACATTGCTTTGCAAGCTTTTCACAATGTTTTGTGCCGACAACACATGGGCCACAACCAATAAAAGTAGAAGTAAAGTAAATTTTCTCATATCAAATAAAAAATAAAAGTTGCAGAGGTGTACGCAAACAACCTCTGCAACATATTCAATTGGATTATTATGCTTTGAATGCGTCGATGATGCCTTTGAAGTCGGCCACGCTCAATGCTGCGCCACCAATCAAGCCACCGTCTACATCGGGATTAGCAAACAATTCTTTAGCATTAGAAGGCTTGCAGCTACCACCATAAAGGATAGAAGTGTTGTCTGCTACTTCTTTGCCATATTTATCGGCCACCAACGAGCGGATATATGCGTGGATTTCTTGCGCTTGCTCTGCAGTAGCAGTTTTGCCTGTACCGATAGCCCAAACTGGTTCGTAAGCCAACACAATTTTGCCAAAATCTTCTGCCGATAAATCGAATACAGAAGCCAACTGAGCAGCTACTACCTCGTTTTGTTTGTTAGCTTCGCGCTCAGCAAGTACTTCACCAATACAGAAAACAGGAATCAATTTGTTTTCCAATGCCAATTGTACTTTCGCTTTCAATGTTTCAACAGTTTCTCCGTAGTATTCGCGACGCTCAGAGTGACCCAATATTACATATTGAGCACCAGTAGAAGCTACCATAGCAGCAGATACTTCGCCAGTGTATGCACCCGAAGCTTTGTCGGCACAGTTTTCGGCACCTACACCAATCACAGCAGCATCTACAATAGGAGTTACCGAAGCCAAATGGATGAAAGGAGTGCAAATCACTACATCACAATTTGGTTTGTCGGCTACAAGTGCTTCGTTCAATTCTTTAGCAAGTGCAATACCCTCTTGAAGGGTTTTGTTCATTTTCCAGTTTCCTGCAACAATGTTTTTTCTCATTTTGTTTTAATTTATTAAAGGGTTAATATAGTATGTAACTATTGTTTTGTTTCTTCTGAAGCTGAATCGCTCTCTTTAAGCAAATCGGCATTTCGCTTTTGTAGCTTCCGGGCACTAATCTCGCGACGACGCACAAATAGCAAATCGAGCGCAAGCACCGCCAATAGCGGAATAAAAAACCACAAGCAGGTGTTAAGTATCACTCTGCCCTTGCGTACTTGTTTCAGTGTACCAATTTCCAACTCTTCCAGTTTACCATCTTTGAGCACATATTCATCGGGCAAATCGGCATCGTGCCATTTGTTGAGTATCGTGCCATCTTGCAGCAAAAGCATTCCTGGATTGGAGCGAATAATGGTTTTAAGCGTTATATCATCCACCAAGGCAAAAGGATATTCAGCACCTGTTTTATCTTGCCATACAGCTATATCCTCGTCGGGCGAGGAGGTGAGACAGAAAAAATCGTAACCGTGCTCTACCGAATAGTCGTATATCTCGTTGATGAGGTCGATATTGCTATCATCGGCATTGTCGAGGCGATGAGCCACAAGCAGAAATGTATAATTTTGATTGTGAAGAACACGGTCGGTAATATCCTCGCCAGTAGTGTGAAGTTTCAAAGAAAAATCGTGTATCGGTGGTTCGTAACCTCTTTTTTTGAGCACAGTGCGAGTGTCTACAAATGTCCAAGTAGAGTCGGGGTAGTTTTCGAGTGAGAACTCTTTTTGCGTTCCATCCTTTTCTAAAATAAAAGTCGTTTCGTAAACGGAGAGTTCAGCATCTTCTGGAATCAACATTCCCTCACGAATGTTATTGCCAATTTTATAAGGACGAAAATCGAGTATAGGCAAATGAATCAAACAGTAAAAAGAGAGAACTACAACAAAAAGAATGGTATATAGTGAAATAATCCAATCGGTTTTGTTGGAAACAAAAGAGACAATGGCATCGCGCCAACGAAAAGTGAAGTAAGATGCGACAAGCAAGATAAGATTTTTAGCAAACGTTTGCCAATTGGTAAGCACCCAGGCATCGCCAAAGCAGCCGCAGTCGGATACGGGGTTTGTAAATGCTAAAAACAGCGTGAACGGTGTCATAAACGCCATCAACACCAATGCGAAGGTGGTAGCCAGTTTTTTGCGGATTCCAAAAAACAGATATATCCCTATTGAGAACTCGACAACAGCTACTAAAATGGCTACTAAAAGAGGAATGAACGTAGGGAAAACTCCTCCCATACCAAAGGCCTCCAGATAATCTTGTAGTTTATACTGAAACCCCAATGGATCGACAGCTTTTACAAATCCGGAAAATATAAATGTTGCACCAACGATGAATCGACAGAGATTGGCAACAATGCTTCGAATGATATGTAAACGTGAGTTATTCAAATTCTATTTTAATCAGACCAAATACAGCATAGTTTATCATATCCATATAATTGGCATCAATTCCCTCGGATACTAATGTAGCTCCATCCAAACACTCCATCTGTTTGGTGCGATGAATCTTAGTCAGAATCAAATCTGTATAAGAGGTTATACGCATCGTGCGCCACGCTTCGTCGTAGTCGTGATTTTTGGCGACCATCAACTCCAATGCCTCACCAGCATATTTGTCATAAAGAGCCAAAGCTTCATTATTGTCTATATCAGCTGTTTCAGCATATCCCAATTCCAACTGAATCAGACCAATAATGCCGTAGTTGACAATGCCTATAAACTCAGAGCGCACCCCTTCATCCACCAATGACACTCCTTTGGTTTCGATGCTACGAATGCGCTTGGCCTTGATAAAAATCTGATCGGTGACTGATATAGGTCGCAAAATACGCCAAGCTGTGCCATAATCGTGAAGCTTTTTCGCAAACAAATCACGGCATAGCGCAATGATTGATTCAAATTGTTGTTTAGTATCCTTCATTTCATTACAAATAGTGCGCAAATGTAGTAATTATCAAAGAAATAATAAAAAAATAGCCAGACAAAGACTGCCCGGCTAAATAAAATTTATAGACTTTTTGTTTTTTACGAACAACGCAATACTTGTCCTATGCGTAGTGTAGTAGTAGGCGTGATACGGTTGAGTTTGCACAATGTGTTGACCGAAACACCACGCAACTTCGCTATACGAGAAAGGGTATCCCCACTTTTTACTTTATGGTATCTTATTTCGCCATCTACAATTTCAGAATCGTGAGATCCTGCCATATTGCGCTGATAGCCTTTTGTTTTCTTAAACGTGTAGTTGTCTGCTACAATATCTTGCTTTGGAAAGTCGAACATCAATGCAGGATTGATAGCAATACCCAAGAAACGTGTTTCAAAATGAAGGTGAGATCCGGTAGAGCGTCCTGTATTACCTCCCAAACCAATTGGTTCGCCCGCTTTTACAAGCTGATTCTCGTCGACTAAGAACTTAGACAAGTGGCCATATACTGTTTCTAAACCATTATCGTGACGAATAACTACATATTTGCCATAACCACGACGTTCAAACTTCACAATACGAATTTTGCCATCGAAAGCCGCAACAATAGTATCACCAATATTCACTTTCACATCAATTCCATTGTGCATTCTTCTCCAACGAGGGCCAAATGGCGAAGTTACACGTGTATTGATAGTAGGCATTGCAAAGCCAGTCAAGTCAATATTGTAGGTATCGGGGATAGTAACTGTATTGCCATAGCGATGCACAAACTCATTGCTCCAACCAGCATATAAGTCGAGCGCAGGATATTCAGATTGCTCTGCACGGATTTGTCTTTGCAAAGCCAACGAATCAACAGTTTTTAGTTTTTTATCAATGGGTGCCTGACGAGCTATTAAATCTTGAGAAAAAGAGTTCAGGCTAATCATTGCCGCAGCGGCGATAAACAAGGTTTTAATGCAATTAAATTTCATTCGTTCCGTCAAAATCATTTAGAATTCATCATTAGCATACAAGTAATCAAAAGTAGCTTGCTTGTAATCGAATATTTCTTCGGGTTTAAAAAATCGGTTTACTTCAATTGTAGCAGAATGAGGCGAATCGGAAGCGTGAATAATATTGTCCTGATAACTCAAACAATAATCTCCACGAATAGTGCCTGGAGCCGCCGAACGTCCATTTGTAGGCCCCGCCAACAATCGGACTACTGCTATGGCATCTACACCTTCAAAGCAACACACAACAACAGGACTCATCATCATCGATTCCTTTACGCGTTTGAAAAATGGCTTTGTACTAAGATGCGCATAATGTTCGCTTAATATTTCGTCTGTCAACCACATCATTTTCATTCCAGCAAGACGAAGCCCCTTGCGTTCAAATCGTTGAAAGATTTCTCCAATCATAGCTCTCTGTACCGTGCAAGGTTTGAATATTACCAATGTTTTTTCTAACATAAGCGTGTATTTTTCTAAATATTAAACGAACCGTTTTTTCTTTAATTCCCCCAAAGATAATACTTTATTATAAAAACAGCTATTGAGCCTTAACTTTTTTTGTTGTTATAGGGCAAACAATTTAATATAGTTTGTAGCGTGAAAAAGCTTGTAGTCAACAATTTAAAGCAAAATATGTTTCACAACATACCGTACTACACCACGGGTATTTAATGCTATTTTCAACTTATGGAAGCCCAATTAACGTTCGATTTTCGTAATGCGCGAAGTCTTTGCCAAAGCACATCATTCTGAGGCAAAGAGCTATTTGGATCGGCATCGACCACGGCTTGTGCAATACTACGAACATATTGCAACAACTGTCCATCACGAGCAATATCGGCTATTTTCAGATCGAAAGCCACACCACTTTGCTGAGTTCCTTCCAAATCGCCTGGCCCTCTAAGTTTTAAGTCGGCTTCGGCGATCTCAAAACCATCGTTTGTGCGTACCATTATTTCGAGTCGTTTTCGCGTATCCTCAGCAATTTTATAATTGGTAACAAGAATGCAATAAGATTGGTCGGCTCCACGGCCAACACGCCCACGAAGTTGATGGAGTTGAGACAATCCGAAACGTTCGGCATTCTCAATTATCATCACCGAAGCATTAGGCACATTTACACCAACCTCAATAACCGTAGTGGCTACCATTATCTTCGCTTCACCCGACACAAAAAGCTGCATCTGCTCATCTTTCTCGAAAGCTTTCATCTTGCCGTGTACCTTGCAAACTTTGTATTCGGGAAATTCTTCACAAATATGCCAATAGCCTTCCTCAAGATTTTTTAGATCTATCTTTTCACTTTCTTTGATAAGTGGGTATACAATATAGACTTGTCTTCCTTCTTGCAACTGATTGCGCACAGATTGGTAGAGGTTTTCACGTCGATTATCAAATTGATGACGAGTAACAATTGGTTTTCTCCCTGGAGGAAGCTCGTCGATAACCGAAACATCCAAATCGCCATATAAGGTCATAGCAAGTGTTCGAGGGATAGGAGTAGCAGTCATTACTAAAATATGGGGTGGATAAACATTTTTACTCCACAGCTTTGCTCGTTGTGCCACACCAAATCGGTGTTGTTCGTCAATCACAACCAAACCCAACGAAGAGAATTGCACAGTTTCCTCAATAACAGCGTGAGTGCCTATCAAAATTTGGACTTCACCCGTAATCAACCCTGCAAGTATAGGCTCACGCTTTTTTTTGCTTACAGAACCCGTCAAAAGCTCTACCCGAATATCCATTCCTGCGAGCAGCTGTTTTATCGTTTCATAGTGTTGATTAGCCAAAATCTCGGTGGGAGCCATCAAACAAGCTTGAAAGCCATTATCAAGTGCCATTAGCATACTCATCAATGCAACAAGTGTTTTTCCACTTCCTACATCGCCCTGCAAAAGACGATTCATCTGTTTACCACTACCTAAATCGTGGCGTATTTCCTTCAATACGCGTTTTTGCGCATTGGTAAGCTCAAAAGGAAGGTTGTTTTTGTAGAATCCATTAAACACATCGGCAACTCGCTCAAAAACAAATCCTCGATAGCGTCTTTGACGATCTTTAGCATAGCTCAATATGCCCAGTTGAATGTAAAAAAGCTCCTCAAACTTCAATCGATATTGAGCTTTTCGAAGCGTTTCGGGATTGATAGGGAAATGTATATTACGAAGTGCATCGGTCAGCGAAATCAAGTGATACTCTTTGCGCATCCAATCGGGTAGTGTTTCGACCAAAGGTTTCGTTATTTGCTGAAACACCATAGCCATCACCTTAGCCAAATTGGGTGAACTCAAAAAGCTACGCTTCATTTTATCGGAAGTAATGTAATAAGGTTGTAAACCTTTAGAAGTGAGCTTTAGTTCATCAGGTTTGTCTAAATCGGGATGAGCCACATTGATGCGACCACCAAACGGAGTTGGTTTTCCAAATACAATATACTCTTCATTGGTCTTATAACGCCCAGTGATATATTTTACGCCTTGAAACCACACCAAATCTACAACTCCTGTCCCATCGGAAAAGTGAGCGATTAAACGTCTTTGTTTGCCCTCGCCAATTGTTTCAAAACTTAATATCTTTCCTTTTAATTGTATGTAAGGCATATTGCCGTCAACCTCGTGTACATAATAGATTCTGCTTCGGTCTACGTATTTATAAGGAAAATAATAAATTAAATCGAGAACTGAGAAGATTTTCAATTCCTTATTCAGAATATCCGCCTTTTGAGGCCCAATGCCTGAAATGTATTTTATATCACGTGTTGTTAAATCGAACATCAAATCAAAGTAGCAGCTATTTTCAAATCAAAAGGAGTAGTTATTTTTATATTTTCACGATTGCCCTCTGTGAGTGTTATTGTGCAACCTAACTCCTCTACCACTGAAGCGTCATCTGTGAATATAGAAGAGTAAGGTTGCTTGTATGCTTCTTTAAGGAAAGATGATTGAAAAACTTGAGGTGTCTGAACCAGTTTGTATTCATTGCGATTGACCGTCACGCTATCTTCTTTATTAACTTTACGCACGGTTTCCACGATGTCGACGACAGGTATTACCGCTTTTTTACTTTTGGCCAATCGATAACACCGTTCAATAACCTCTTGAGAGACAAAAGGACGAACCCCATCGTGTATCCCTACAATTTCGCCTCTTACCACTGCCAAGCCGTTGCTCACCGAATGAAATCGAGTTTCTCCACCATCGACAAGAGTATGTTTTATGCTAAAATTATATTCTTTACAAAGTTTACTCCAATATTCTCGATGTGATTTGGGTAATACCAAAATGATTTGCAAATCTTTATTATACCGAAAGAATGCGGCAATAGTGTGCATTAAGACGGGTTTTCCAGCAATAGGAATAAACTGTTTGGGCAGTTCTCCGCCCATCCGTAGTCCTTTTCCGCCAGCAACTATAATCACCGAGTACGTCATCGATTCATTGTCAATCATTCTTTATAAGCATAGCATTTTTAAGTTCTTCAGCTTTTTCTTTATTTATAAGCTCTTCTACTATTCGCAAAGCAAATTCCATTGCAGCACCAGGTCCACGCCCTGTTATAATGTTACGATCTATTACAACTGCCCTATTTTCATACAATGCACCTTCAAGATATTGCTCAAAACCAGGATAGCAAGTAGCCTTATACCCATTGAGAAGGCCCAATTTCCCAAGTGCCATAGGAGCTGCGCAAATAGCAGCAATACGTTTTTCTTTTGCTGCAAAGTTAGTAAGTAGCTTACACAAGCCTTTATGTTCGCTTAGTGTAGCTGCGCCAGGCATACCACCAGGAAGCACCAACAATTCAGCATCAAAAAAATCACAATTAGAAAAGTTCACATCACAAAGTAGAGAAACATCGTGTGCACCTACTACGATTTCATCGGGTGTTACCGACACAATCTTCACATTCAAGTCTGCTCTACGCAACACATCTACTACAGTCAAAGCTTCAATTTCTTCAAAACCATCTGCGAAAAAAGCATATACAGTTCCCATAATTATGTATTTTAATAAATTAGCTATTTCAGATTAAAAAAATAGGTTATCGTTCCAATTTGATTATTCAAGCCGCTCACAGTATTAAAACGAGCTTTTTTAGCTGCGTTAAGAGCTGCTTGCCGAAGAGCAGAACTCATCGTTTTGGTTTGATTCAAGTTGATAGTAGCATCTATAACCAGCCCTGCAGGATTCACAGTAATTGTAACCACCACTCGTCCCTCCTCTTGAACATTGTAAACAGGACGTGGCAATCCCCCTTCGCCTAAAGAGCGTCCGCCGAGATCAAATGTGCCATAGCCTCCCATTCCTTCTTTTGCGCCCTGTGCAGAGTTGCCATTATGGCTTCCCTCTACACCAGTGCCCGCAGCAGTTGTTCCTTGATTCACATCCATTTTTGAACCTTTTCCAAATGCTCCAGACACGCGCTTGGCAGCAGCATCGGCAGCAGCTTTACGTTCTCTTTCAGCTTTTTCTTCAGCCAATCGTTTAGCCTCCGCACGTTTTTCAGCTTCAGTCTTCTCTATTTTTTTTATTGGTTCTTTCTTAGGTTGTTCTTTTTTAGAAGTTTCTTCTTTAACGGCTATCGTCTCTTCTTCTTTTTGTGTAATTAGGTCTTCTTCGGAAATATCCATTGAAGATAAGTCAAGTTCTTGCGGAACATTCATTATTTCAACATCTACCATTGTTGCAGGATCATAATCATATTGTGAATCCGTCGTATCACCTAAGATTACAGGCACACCACTTTCTTCTTGTTCATCGGGCAGAGCAAAGCTAACCAATAGAAGAATACCAATCAAAGCCACGTGCGCAATGACTGTTCCCAAAACACCTACATATTTCCCCTTCTTTTTTTTATTCATTATCAATTTCTTTCGGGAGACCGAGTAGCAAGAACCATCTTAAATTGATTTTCGTTTGCTATATTTAGTATTTTCACTACTTCTCGATACGGAACTGTTTCGTCTGCATACAATGCTACAAACATTTCTGGTTCGAGCTGTGCATAACTTTGTAAGTAAGTAGGCAGTTGCTCTAAAGAAATCTTCTGCTCTTTTTCGTTACCAAAGGCCACGTAGTAATTCAGTTCTTTGTCTATAATAACTCTACTCAGAGGTTTTGCCGAGGTTTGTTGTTTTCCCTGTGGTAAAAGCACTTTGATAGCATTTGGCGAAACAACCGTAGAGGTTATCATAAAAAATATAAGCAACAAGAAGATAACATCAGTCATGGATGCCATACTGAAGTTAGGCGAAATTTTTGCTCTTCGTTTTAATGCCATTATCTACTATTTTTTAGCAGGTTCATTCAAAAGATCCATAAAAGCCATTGTTTTAGACTCCATTTTATTTACGACACGGTCGACTAACATCACTAAATAGTTGTAAGCAAACATTGCAATGATACCTACAATAAGGCCACCAACCGTAGTAATCATTGCCTCGTAAATACCACCTGAAAGTAATGTTATATCAACATTACCGCTACCAGCATTTGCCATTTTATAAAATGCTCTCACCATACCAGTAACAGTACCTAAGAAACCAATCATAGGTGCTCCACCCGCAATTGTTGCTACAATAGGTAATCCTTTTTCGAGTTTAGCAACCTCAATATTACCAACATTCTCAATCGCTGCTTGCACATCATTAATGGGTCTCCCAAGTCGGCTAATACCTTTTTCAATCATTCGAGCTGATGGAGTATCTACCGATCGGCAATAGTTTAATGCTGCTTTTATTTCACCATTATGTATATAGTCTGTAATACGTTCCATAAATCGAGGATCTTCTTTGTTTGCTTTATTTATAGCATACATACGTTCAAACAGAATATAAAAACAGATTAATGACAGTACTCCAAGCACAATCATAATCCATCCTCCTTTCATTGCCATATCAAGCATATTCATTTCTGCTGCATTATTGATAGGGGTTAATACAGGATTCCCATTAATTAAAGAATCTACGGCATTCACAGATATTTGAATTAATAACAAGTTCATTCAGTAAGGCATTTTTTATATTCCATTATTGTTTTTTCAAGTCCCAGATAAAGCGCATCACTTATTAAAGCATGCCCTATTGACACTTCGTCCAACCAAGGAATATTTTTATAAAAGAAGTTGAGATTTTCAAGGCTGAGATCATGACCAGCATTCACACCTAAACCAAGCTTTCGTGCAGCCATCGCAGCATCAATATAAGGTTTAATAGCTTCTTCTGGATTTTTCGAATAGTTAGTAGCATAAGGTTCAGTATAAAGTTCCACTCTATCTGTTCCCGTTTTTGCCGCATATTCTATCATTTCTATATCGTCAGATATGAATATAGAAGTGCGTATTCCTTTTTCATTAAACTTCCCAACCAATTCTGTTAGAAAAATTAAGTTTGTTTTGGTATCCCAGCCCGAATTAGAGGTAATTTGTTCTGGAGTATCAGGAACAAGTGTCACTTGCTGTGGCTTGATTTTCAGCACCAAGTCTATAAAATCAGAAGATGGGTAGCCTTCAATATTAAACTCAGTGCGCAAATTGGATTTTAAGTTATATACATCTGCTTTAGTAATGTGTCGTTCATCGGGGCGTGGGTGAACGGTTATTCCATCTGCCCCAAACTGTTCACAGTCAAGAGCCACCTTCACCACATCTGGCACATTTCCACCACGTGCATTGCGCAACGTAGCTACTTTGTTTATATTTACACTTAATTTAGTCATTTATACTATGAATTGTTTAATGCAAAAGTAGTAATTTTGTGATTCTAATCAATAATAAACGTATGAAATTCGCCATATTCGGAAATACATATCAAGCAAAAAAGTCTTCCTATGCAGAAACTCTTTTTAAATTATTAAAGTCGCATAAAGCAGAGGTTTTTATTTGCAGAGAATTTTATCAATTCCTAACTAACGATTTGAAACTTTCATTAGCACCAGATGGTTTATTCGACGATAATGATTTTGTAGCAGATCTGGTTATATCCATTGGTGGAGATGGAACATTTCTAAAAGCAGCCAGTCGTGTAAAAGATAAGAATATACCTATATTAGGTATCAATACCGGGCGATTGGGATTTCTTGCTGATATTTCACCTATGGAGATTGAAGCCACGTTCGATGAAATATTCAACAACAAATATTCGATTGAGGAAAGAAGTGTTTTAAAGTTGACTTGCCAAGATGGAGGTAAAACGAAAGAGGCATTTGCGCTTAATGAAATAGCTGTATTGAAAAGAGACAGTTCTTCGATGATTAGCATAAAAACAGTTATCAACGAACAATTATTGACCACTTATCAAGCAGATGGGTTGATAGTAGCTACACCAACTGGTTCTACCGCTTACTCGCTGAGTGTAGGAGGGCCTATCGTAGTACCTCAATCAAACACCATTTCTATCACTCCCGTAGCTCCACATAGTCTCAATATCCGTCCATTAGTTATATGCGATGATTGGCCAATAAAACTTCACGTAGAGAGTCGCAGCCATAATTTCTTAGTGGCCATAGACGGACGAAGTGAATCTTGCAAAGAAACAACCTCATTAAAAATCGAGAAAGCTACTTATACAATTAAGGTGGTAAAACGTTTTAGTCATTCTTTTTTTGACACGATTCGAGCTAAGCTAATGTGGGGTGCAGATACTCGTTGTTAGCCGTAACCTTTTAGAAACCAATCTATACAACACAATTAGCAACAATCCTTCAGTAACAATCCTTCAGTAACAATCCTTCAGTAACAATCCTTCAAAAGAATACATAGATTTATCACAACACCCAACAGTGATAAAAACACGAAAAGCCCCTTGAGTTTTAATGCTCAAGGGGCTTCCTCT
>CAMTPA010000069.1 GCA_947074275.1 uncultured Bacteroides sp. | reverse complement strand
AGAGCAAAGGACTGAAAATCCTTGTGTCCCCGGTTCGATTCCTGGTGGTACCACTAAAAAAGAGAGTTACAGAAATGTAGCTCTCTTTTTTTAGTGATAAGATTTGGCATATATATACTTCCATCCTATAAAAGTCACTGGTTTCGTCTTAAATCAATTCATAATTATTAGTCTGAATAGGAATATTCAAATTGTGAAGAACCTTCTCTAAAAGAATGCCCTCACGGTTATCGTATTCGTAGCCAAAGGTGGCGCGAATGCCTTGCAGGATAAACTGTGCAGCACGATCCAATGCTACTGGCAAGCTATCGCCTTGTAATAACGCACCCGTCACCACACTGGTAAATGTATCGCCTGTGCCTGGATAATGAGCGGGCAAATAAGAACAGGTGATTTTCCAGTATCGGTTGCCTTGACTGTTGTAAGCATATACCGAGGTTTTGTGAGGATCGTCAGTAGGCACACTGGTTATAATAACAATCTTTGGCCCCATTTCGGCCAATTGCCGCAAGTAATTTTTCAACTCTTCGTCTGTTAGTCGTTCTTTATATGGTATGCCCAATAGATAGAAAAGCTCTGTCATATTGGGAGTGATTACGTCGGCATTAGCAATAAGCAACCGCATTTCTTCTACCATATTTATATCGAAATTGGTGTATAGCTTTCCATTATCACCCAGCACAGGGTCTATCATCACCAATGTATCTTCTTCACGAAACTTATTAATGAAATCGGAAACAATATGCACCTGATGCGGTGACCCTAAATAGCCTGTATAAATAGCATCAAACCGTACATCCAACTTTTCCCACTCGGCTATGATGCGTGGCATTTCGTCGGTCAGGTCTAAAAAAGAAAAAGAAGGATATTGGGTGTGGTTTGACAAAACTGCCGTAGGCAATGGACAGACTTGAAATCCCATTGTAGAGAGTATGGGGATAACTACCGTAAGCGATACTCGTCCCATCCCAGAAAGGTCGTGAACTGCTGCTACTTTTTTAACACGATTGACTTGTTTTATATTCATTGTAAAATCATTGATAGAGTTTGATGCTTGTATAACAATGAAATCATTAAAAATGATTATTGCCACATAAGCATCAATTCCCTTTTTCGTACCTTTGCGCTATGAAAGTTGTTTATATTACTTTGGGATCATTGTCATTGGCTTTAGGTATTTTGGGTATTTTTGTTCCCTTGCTTCCTACTACCCCATTTTTATTATTGACTGCTGCGCTCTATTTTCGAGGTTCGCCCCGACTATACGATTGGCTTTTAAGCCACAAATATTTAGGCCCATACATTCGCAACTTCCGCGAGAATAAGGCCATTCCATTGCGAGCCAAAATCATATCAATCACCCTACTTTGGAGTACGATGAGTTATTGCATCTTTTACGTAGTTCCTTATTTGTGGGTAAAGGTTATCTTATTCCTAATAGCCTCAGGAGTGACTTATCATATACTCTCTTTCAAAACATTGAAAAAGTGAGCTAACCCCTTACGAGCATCTTCAAGCTTATCTTCCCAGTGCTTCACCGAGTTTTGACCAATCACGTCCGATACATACTTCACCGAAATAAACGGTATTTTCTTAGACTGACACACAAAAGCTTGTGCATAAGCTTCCATATCCACCACATCTCCTTCAACGTGGGTTAGCTCCGTGAGAAAGCTATCGCCCGTGTTGCAGGTGGCGAGTTCAGTCCAATGCTTGCAAAACCCTCGTTCATTGAGCAAAGCCGAGCTATCGAGTTCGTACTCCAATCCTAAATCAGCAATCTTGTGCATATCTCTATCAATAAAATGACGACACACAAACACGTCGCCCACCTGATGATTGACCGTGCCTGCCGTGCCCATATTAATCACTAAATCGGGGTCTATTTGATTGATAGCATCTGTCAAATAGTAGGCCGATTTCACCTTTCCAATTCCCGTTCTCACGTAATACACTTGCACATCGGGCCATTTAATTTCGGCAAACTCACCTTGAACGGCATAAGTCACTAATATCTTCTTCATAATATAATGTATTTACAAATAAAATTCTCTCTATCCTTGTCGAGACCGACAAAGATAGAGAGAATTATTTGGATTGTACACAGGCAGTATATGCTACCTTTATTTTATAATATAACTTTTCAGCGCATCTACATACTCTTCAAAAGCTTTTATGCCTGCTGGGGTTATCTTACAAATGGTGCAAGGCATTTTGCCACGAAAGGTTTTAGTCACCTCCACATAGCCTGCTTTGCTTAGTTTGTCTATCTGCACACTCAAATTTCCTGCCGTAGCACCTGTATTTTGTCGGATGTAGACAAAATCGGCTTCTTCTACCGAAATCAGCAGTGACATCACCGCCAAGCGGAGTTCTGAATGAAGAAGTGGGTTTAACTCTTTGAACATAAAAGAACTGTTTTACGATTGATTGACCTCTGTTTTTAGATTAATAAATTCACTTTTTCCACTACCATTGGCTATATGGCCAGGCACAATCATACCTATAACGAACACACCTGCAAAAATGAGTAGCGAAACGGCAGGTTGAGGAAACACAAGGCAAAGGAAAGAGACGGCAATACCCGCAATTCCACCAATTGTATAAGGTTTAAAGTTAGTGACACATCCTGTCAGCGTGATTCCGGCAGACATCAACACACCTATAATAAATAAGATAGGTATTTGAAATAAGAATGCTGATATTGAGAATGCGCCTCCTACCAATCCAAACACAATCCAAATATAATTGATGACACGGTCGAGAAATGTTTTCACCAAAACAGGTTGTTCGCGTTTATTGAGGATAAACATCCCTATCCCCCCTATCACAGGTATTAAAAACCACCCAAACATCACAACGGGAGTCTGAAGATATTTCCACCCAAAGTAGATTAATATTGATGTGATAACCGTGGCATAGCCCCATAATAGAGCTGGTCCACCAGCATTGTTGCTCACATTACGTTTTGAATTTTGAATCATTTGAGAAATCAACTCTAAGCTTTCCTTCTCTGTCATTTGTTTTTTTTCCATAACACATTTAGTTTTTTAATCATTTAGAAATTTTGTTTATCATATCAGTCAACTGTAATCCTAATCCCTTCTCACCCTCTTTTCAAATAGTGAGTATCACTTGGCATTTCCTCCTTATGACTTTGCAAAGATAAGTAGTTTATTTTATAAACCAAACAATATTATAAATTTATTTATCCAAACTTCCATTTTTAACATTTCCCACTCCATAGACAGACATATTAATATCGAAAATTTAGAGATTTACAAAACCGACTATAACCAACTGTGTATGAGAAAGTAGCGCGCAAAATAAGCCATACAGATATAAAAACACCCGGATGTTGTATGTAAAAACACCCGGATGTTGTGATGTAAAACATCCGGGTGTTGTGATGCAAAACATCCAGGTGTTGTTATAGTAAAAGCTATGAAGTAAACGAAACAGGCAAATACACAAAAGTAGCACTTATATAATAATGGTAAACAAAGCAAGTAAGGCAAGCAATGAGGAAAGAATTATTTGGAAGGCAAACTACGATTTTATAGCAAAATGTTTTTGTAATATCAGAGTTAATCGTATTTTTGTGTACAATTTTGGTGTAGTAATGACAGAAGAAGGGAAAAAGCTATTAAGTATCTTTGAAGCAAGACTTAGGCATTTAATCTATCTGCACGATGAATTAAAGCGCAAAAACGTGGAGCTGAAAAAGCTTCTTGAACAAGAAGTGATAGAAAAAAAAGAGATACAAACGGCCTATAACAATTTGGAAAAGAATTACAATAACCTGAAAACAGCTACAACCATAAACCTTAACGGCGGCGATGTGAAAGAGACAAAGCTGCGAATAGATAAATTAGTGCGTGAAATCGATAAATGCATCGCTCAACTAAATGAATAAAAAAGCTGAGATGTATGAACGATAAAATAAGAATTAACCTGAATATTGCAGACTCGTATTTTCCCATCACGATAAATCGAGATGAGGAAGAGCTAATGAGAAAAGCTGCCAAACAGGTAAATATGAGGCTAAATGCCTATCGGAAACATTATAAAGATATATCAACTGAAAAGTTGCTTGCAATGGTAGCTTACCATTTTTCACAAGAAAACCTTGAGCTAATAGAACGTAATGACACCGAGCCGTATGCAGCCAAAATTAATGAAATGACAGATTTGTTAGAGAATTATTTCTCGGAAGAATAACAGCTTTATTTCACTAAGACATCAACAAAAAATCCACGCACTGTTAGGATATACGCTTCCATATCTATATGGATTCGCATATTGACAGTGCGTTTTTATTTATACTTTTTAATTTTAATGATAATGATAGCAATAATAGTAACAGCCATTGTTTGTTTCATAGTAGGGGGGACACTGTCCTTTGTCCTATTCAAATATGGGCTAAAGGCTAAGTACGACAACATCTTGAAAGAGGCAGAAACTGAGGCCGAAGTAATAAAGAAAAACAAATTGCTCGAGGTAAAAGAAAAGTTTCTCAATAAAAAAGCCGACTTAGAGAAAGAGGTAGCTGTTCGCAATCAAAAGATTCAACAGGTAGAAAACAAGTTGAAACAACGCGAAATGGTATTGGGTCAACGTCAAGATGAATTGCAACGCAAAAAAGCAGAAGCAGACGCTGTAAGAAACAATCTGGAGGTACAATTAGGCATTGTAGAAAAGAAGAAAGAAGAATTGGCAAAGCTTCAACATCAAGAAATTGAAAAATTGGAAGTCATATCAGGCCTTTCGGCCGATGATGCAAAAGAGCGTTTGGTGGAGTCATTGAAAGAAGAGGCTAAAACATCAGCACAATCTTACATCAACGACATTATGGATGATGCGAAACTAACAGCCAGCAAAGAGGCTAAACGTATTGTTATCCAATCAATCCAACGAGTAGCCACCGAAACAGCTATCGAAAATTCGGTAACTGTATTCCATATCGAATCAGACGAAATCAAAGGTCGCATCATCGGACGCGAAGGTAGAAATATCCGCGCATTGGAAGCTGCTACCGGCGTAGAGATTGTGGTAGATGATACACCCGAAGCAATCGTTCTTTCTGCCTTCGACCCAGTTCGCCGCGAAATTGCTCGTCTTGCTTTGCACCAATTGGTGACCGACGGACGTATCCACCCAGCCCGAATAGAAGAAGTAGTATCGAAAGTGCGCAAACAAGTAGAAGAAGAGATTATCGAAACAGGTAAACGCACTACTATCGACTTAGGCATTCACGGTTTGCATCCTGAACTTATCCGCATCATCGGTAAAATGAAGTACCGCTCATCTTATGGACAGAACCTATTGCAACACGCACGCGAAACTGCCAATTTGTGTGCAGTGATGGCATCGGAACTGGGATTGAACCCTAAAAAAGCAAAACGCGCAGGCTTGCTTCACGATATAGGTAAAGTGCCCGATGAAGAGCCAGAATTGCCACACGCATTACTGGGTATGAAGCTTGCTGAGAAATACAAAGAAAAAGCAGATATATGCAACGCCATTGGCGCTCACCACGACGAGGTGGAAATGACAAGCTTGCTTGCTCCTATCGTGCAAGTGTGCGATGCTATCTCTGGTGCTCGCCCTGGTGCTCGCCGCGAAATTGTAGAAGCATACATCAAACGCTTGAACGATTTGGAACAATTGGCTATGGCTTATCCTGGCGTGACCAAGACGTATGCTATCCAAGCAGGTAGAGAGTTGCGTGTAATTGTAGGTGCTGATAAAATAGACGATAAACAAACAGAGACCTTGTCGACTGAAATTGCACAAAAGATTCAAGATGAAATGACCTATCCAGGTCAAGTGAAGATTACCGTAATTCGTGAAACTCGTTCGGTGAGCTTTGCCAAATAAACAGAAGCATTCATTTGAATATCAAATAACGAGGGCGAAGCGTAAAGTTTCGCCCTTTTTCATAGATACACTTTATAACACCAACCGTATGGCTATTGAAATATGCACCAACTCTGTGTCGAGCTGCATAGCCGCACAAAATGGCGGAGCAGATAGAGTAGAACTTTGCGCAGGCATTCCCGAAGGAGGCACTACCCCATCGTATGGCGAAATATGCACCGCAAGAGAATTGCTATCAATCAAGCTACACGTGATTATCCGTCCTCGTGGTGGCGATTTTTTATATTCACCACTTGAGATGCAGACAATGATGCGCGATATAGAATTGGCAAAAAAGATAGGAGTAGATGGTGTAGTAATAGGTTGCCTAACACAAAATGGAGAGGTAAACATAGCACAAGTAAAAGAGCTAATGCAAGTAGCAAATGGTTTGTCAATTACTTTTCATCGCGCTTTTGATGTTTGTCGCAATCCCTTCATTGCGCTGGAACAACTAATAGATTTAGGCTGTAATCGCATTCTAACTTCGGGTCAAGCCTCAACAGCAGAGGCAGGCATTGCCACATTAAAAGAGTTGCAAACAAAAGCCAACGGTAGAATTGCAATAATGGCTGGTTGCGGCATAAATGAAAACAACATTGCACAAATAGCACAAGAAACAGGAATAAAAGAATTCCACTTCTCTGCTCGCGAAAACATAAAAAGCAAGATGCACTATAAGAACACCGCAGTATCAATGAGTGGCACTCCTCCAACAGATGAATATGTACGCTACGAAACCACATCCGAAAAAGTCAGAAAAGTGATTTCAGCCTATCAAACATCACGTGCTTAAAAACCGTTTAACGGAAACAGCACGGTAGGGATGAGCAATAGAAACCCTACTACTACAAACAAAAGCAACAGTTTCCAAAACCACTTGACCCATATAGCATAAGGAATACGAGCTATTCCCAAAGCTCCTATCAAAATAGCAGAGGTAGGTGTTATCATATTGGTAAATCCATCGCCAAACTGGAAAGCCATCACCGTGGCCTGACGAGAAATCCCTATCACATCCGAGAAGGGAGCCATTATAGGCATAGTTAGAGCAGCCTTTGCCGACCCCGAAGGAATAATTAAATTGATAAATGTCTGTATCAGATACATTACACCCAACGAAGCGATTCGACCTGCGCTACTCATCAGTGAAGCAAGTCCGTGCAAAATAGGGTCGATAATGTGCCCATTCTGAAGAATGATGATGATGCCACCAGCAAGTCCCACAATAATAGCTGCCGAGAGCATATCTTTAGCACCTTCTAAGAATTGCTTGATTATAGTATCCACATTTTCATTGTTGGCAAAACCCGAAAGCACTCCCATTGCCAGAAATATAGCAGAAATCTCAGGAAGATACCAACCATAGCCCATCACTCCAGCAATCAAAAACAAGATAGTAAAAGCAAGCAAAGTAAGAATAAAAAACTGGTTTGATTTACGCAATCCCACCAAGCCGAATATAGCATACAAACCACTCAAGATAGGTATAGCAGGGAATATAGAAGAACTATCACCTATCTCAAAACAAGTTTGAGGATAATAAATAGAAAATAGAACAAGCGAAACAAGAATTAAACCGTAAACAACATAAGCCGAACGATTGGTGCTATACACTATTTCGGTCGCTACATCTGCCTCGCGCTTTCGCCAATAAGCATCACTATGATAGGTAAGTGATTTTTGTGGGTTCTTTTTAATGCGACGAGCATAAGCCAACACACACACAATCAATATGGTAGTAAGCACCACCCAACAAAACAAACGATATTCGATACCAGAAAATAACGGCAAATCGGAAAGCCCTTGTGCAATGCCAATGGTGAATGGATTGAGCATAGCACCAGAGAACCCTACGTGTGCCGCTACATACACCATACAAATACCTGTAATGGAGTCGTATCCCATTGATATAGCAAGTGGTACGATGATAATAACAAATGCTAAAGTCTCTTCGCTCATCCCAAACACAGCCCCGAATAAACTGAAAAGAATAATAACAGAAGCTATCACCACATTGTCTACTCCCAAAGAGCGAATCAACCGATTGCGTTCCAAGCCTTTGGTTTGACTGAGAAAAGAAAGTATACCTACATCAATAGAACGACTGCTATTCAATATATGAAACGCACCTCCCATAATAAGCAGAAAAGCAATAATGCCTGCCTGACGCTCGAAGCCATCGAGCAGCGCACTGAATACCTGCCAAGTTTGTGGCGATTGGTCGACAGAATGGAAAGAGTTGTCGACAATAACGGTGCGAGTGGTTCCATTCACCTCAACAGTCTGTCTCACATATTCGCCTGCGGGTACAATCCACGAAAGTATGGCACAAATTAAAATTACAACGGAGATAATGGTGTAAGTATGCGGTATTCTCTTCAACATAATTATAGGGAGTTTTTATCGGCTGCAAAAATAGCGTTTATATCGCTATTATTATAGGTAACAAATGCTTTGATAATGGAATAAGAGCCAAAAAGTGTTATATTTATATGTTATAAAACATATTATCGAAAACTATTCGTATCTTTGTAGCGTTAAATAAAGGAATTAAAATTATAACCAGCTCTTCAAAAGGTGAGGAGCACAAAAAGATGTAGATTATGAAAAAGAACTTAAACGAAGACATTTTGATGCTACAATATCGCATCAAACGTTATCAAGCAATGGGAAATGGAGCTATGTGCCAAACCTTGAATGGTAAACTTCAAAAGTTGTTGTCGCTACAACAACATACTGTGTAAAAACATTGT
This sequence comes from uncultured Bacteroides sp., assembly GCA_947074275.1. Lineage (GTDB taxonomy): Bacteria > Bacteroidota > Bacteroidia > Bacteroidales > Bacteroidaceae > Bacteroides. The sequence goes on along the minus strand of CAMTPA010000069.1, from coordinate 8,144 downwards.
AACCACATAAAATTTAAAAAGCTACTCTTTGAGTAGCTTTTTTTTATTCCCACTCTTCAAAAGGAATAAGTAGTTGTCGCCACAATGGCTCTTCATTTTCTTCACCTTCTTCTTTAGGGTTAGATACAGAAAGACCGATTAAGCGAATGGGGCGGTTCTCAAATTCTACTTGAGATAATAGAGTCTTAGCAAGTGGCAATATGGTGTCCAGCGATGAGAGTTCTTTAACTTGCGTGATACTACGAGTGATTTGCGTAAAATCGTGAAACTTAATCTTCAAAGTAAGTGTATTGCCCCAAAACACTTTTCGTTTTAAGCGTTCCACCAATTCGGTAGCCACGTGGTAAAGCTCGATAATAACAGATGAACGCAGAGATATGTCTTTTTCTAAGGTATGCTCACACCCTACGGATTTGCGTATTCGATCTGGTTGTACCAAACGATTGTCTATGCCACGTGAAAATTCATAGTAGACAGTGCCCGATTTGCCAAAAGCACGTATCAACCCATCTTTAGAATAAGAACGAAGTTGCTCACCGTTGTGTATTCCCATCGAGTGCATCTTTCGTGCCGTAACAGGACCCACTCCCCAGAATGATTCGATGCTTAGCCGATTAATAAATTCCATTGCTTGATTGGGGTGAATGGTACAAAGTCCATCAGGCTTTCGATAATCGGATGCTACTTTTGCCAAAAACTTATTGTATGATATTCCTGCCGATGCGACTAAATTGAGTTCTTTGCGAATTTTCATTTTAATCTCTTTGGCAATGTCTACTGCCAGATGGATTCCTTTCTTATTTTCAGTCACATCCAAAAAAGCCTCATCCAAAGAAAGAGGTTCAATCAAGTCGGTATATTCCTGAAAAATAGCGTGGATTTGATTGGATACTTCTTTGTACACATCCATTCTGCCAGGCACAAAGATTAATTCAGGACACAGTCGTTTTGCTTTTTGCGATGACATAGCCGAACGAACACCAAATTTTCGTGCTTCGTAACTTGCAGCCGCCACTACCCCACGCTCTTCGGAGTGACCCACCGCAATGGGTTTGCCGCGCAGTTCGGAGTTGTCGCGTTGTTCTACCGAAGCATAAAACGCATCCATATCGATATGTATAATCTTACGTTCCATCTGTTGCTCGTGCAAAATAATAACATTGACGTGAGATTACAAAGAAAAGCCCAACACAGTTTGCTTTTCACAACCTGTGTTGGGCTTTATTATAATAAGATATGCAAAGTGTGATTTATTACTTCGTTTTATTTATAGCATCCATCCACTTTTTCAAGTTCTTTCTTGCATCTTTATTGCCCATTTGTTCAGCTTTCATAAAGCAAGCAAAAGCTTGTTCATAGTTGCCTTTGTAGAAACTAAGCACACCCAAATTGTTTATGTATTCGGCTGTTCCTTTGTCGGCCTTGCCCAAAGCTCTTTCGGCTTTCTTAATATCTTTTTTAGTAAGATATGCACCAGCCACGTTCAAGTTGGCAGTTGGGTCATCGGGATATTGTTGCAATGCAGCTTCAAATGCGCCAATAAATTTAGGAGTACCTCTCTTGTTGGTGAATGCCACTTGATAGAATTCGTTTTGGTCGAGCAAACCTGGTTTAGCTTCCATCACAACAACAGCTTGATCTACCGACAATGACACTACACTAAAATCAACTGTACAAGTAGCATTGCGCAAGTAAGGATAGATATTTTTCAACATATATTTGTAAGGAGCACCACCATCCAATTCTTTAATCAGTTTTTTGCGAGTAGCATCATCAGCAGTTGTATTAATGATAGTGATTAAAGTATCCTTTTCGGGCATTGTAGACAATGAAAGGAGAGTAACCAAGCCTTCCCAACATTCGCCACCAAATGATGTTTCAAACAAAGTAGCAGGAAGATTATTTTGTTTAGCCAAATAAGCTTTCAAAGATTCCATACGTCTTTTAGACAATTGTTCGTTGAAACCTTCAGGGCCTTCGGGAGAAGCAAAACCTTCGATAACAATCTTGTTCACCACCACATTAGAGTCGCTCATCAAAGTGCTAAGCAATGATTGAAGGCTATCCAATTCGGCAGCATTGTTTTTGTATTTAGGCAATACTTGAGCGTTGTTCAACTTAAATTCCAAGAAGGTGTTATAAGCTTCGCTACGCACTTTTACAACTTCCATAGGAGGCTCTACAAATGCTACAACAGGGAACAAAGCAGCCAAACGCTTAGCTTCGGTAGACACAGCATTAGTAATCAACTCTTGTGAAGTCATCAAAGGACGATCTTTTTTATCCACCAAAACTTCGTCTAACACAAACTGTGCATTTGCCATCCAAGGTTCATAATCGGCTACTTGTGAATAAATAAAATCAGTTTCTTTACCAAAAGGAATTACCAAAGCGTTTTCATTACCATTGCCTTTGGCAACAGCTTTTTCGTAAGCTTTTTGTTTTTTCTCGCCATTGATAATAATGGGAGGTAAAGGCATTTCATTATCACCATTTACCAAAGTTGGAACTAAAATCAACGCTTGATCTTTACCTACTTTCAAATCAGCCATATTGATGTTCATTGTAGCTGTAATTGAAGTACCTTGTTGCCACAACAATATGTCCGACATAGTAATGGCATCACTATAAAACTTTTTCGCACCTGCAGGAATTGCACACAAAAAAGCCAACACAATTAATAAAAAATTCTTTTTCACTGTCATATTGGTTTAGTAATTAGTATTTAATAAAACTATATTCTCGTTTCATTCTTTGGTATATCAACAAAGAAAAAAGCAGATTGTTTAGGCCGCACACCCTATAAAAGATATTCAACTAAAAGTATATATCTATTTTTCGTTTTTTTTCAACGCTATGAAAATTTTCTCTCACCGCATTGAAAATATTTTTTCAGCGCATTGAGAATTTTTTCTCAGCGTATTGAGAAAAAAGCGATTTGAGTGGGTTTATCTTCCACTTTAAGCAATGGTTATCGAACCATCCAAATAGACATCTTGTATGGAGTTGAGCAATTCAACACCTTGCTTCATCTCTTTTTGGAATGCTTTGCGACCGCTTATAAGCCCCATACCACCTGCACGTTTATTGATTACGGCTGTTTCTACAGCTTCGGCCAAATCGGAAGCTCCGTGCGATTCTCCACCAGAATTAATTAGTCCGACACGCCCCATATATCCGTTTATCACCTGATAGCGACACATATCAATGGGGTGTTCGGAAGAGAGTTGGGAATACATTCGCTGATCTGTTTTACCAAAGTTGATTTCGGTAAACCCTCCATTGACCGTTGGCAGTTTTTGTTTCACTATATCAGCCTTAATTGTTACGCCAAGTCTATCGGCCTGGCCAGTCAAGTCGGCCGACGCATGATAATCGGTTTCACCTTTCTTAAAATCGTTGTTGCGCAAGTAGCACCACAAGATAGTAGCCATCCCCAATTCGTGAGCCAGCTCGAAAGCTTGCGATATTTCGACCAATTGACGGCGACTTTGCTGCGAACCGAAATAAATAGTTGCACCTACGGCAACAGCTCCCATATTCCAAGCCTCTTTTACAGTGCCAAACATCACTTGATCGTAAGTGGTGGGATAAGACAACAGCTCATTGTGATTGAGTTTTACGATAAATGGAATTTTGTGTGCATACTTGCGAGCCACAGCACCTAAAATACCAAAGGTGGAGGCCACAGCATTACAACCGCCTTCGATAGCCAGTTTTACAATATTTTCGGGGTCGAAATAGATTGGATTGGGTGCAAAAGAAGCTCCAGCGGTATGTTCTATATCCTGGTCGACGGGAAGAATAGAGACGTATCCTGTGTTGGCCAAGCGTCCGTGCGAAAGAATAGATTGCAGACTACGAAGTGTCTGTACATTGCGATCGGATGCACACCACACATCATCAATCGTGTTGGGCGAAGGTATATGCAACAAAGATTTGTCGACCGTTTGACACGTATGTTCGAGGTAGTAGGCAGCCTTATCGCCTAATAAATCAGTTATTTTACTCATACATCTTATATATTAAAAGTTATTGATTATTTCTTTTTAGCCTGATTGGCTACTTCTTCCATCAGTTTTTTCACCTCGTCGGGATTGCCCAAAAAGTAGTCATTCACCAGATTGAGTGCTTCGTCAAATTCAAAAACATAGGGCACACCCGTAGGTAAATTAAGGTTCACAATGTCTTCATCCGAAATATCTTTCAGATGTTTCACTATCCCACGTAAGCTATTGCCGTGGGCAACTACCAAAATCTCATCAGCAGTTTTTAGGTTTGGAAATATCATACATTCCCAGTAGGGCATTGTGCGATGTATGGCATCTTTAAGCGATTCGGTGCGTGGCAGTTCCATATCGGGAACATCCTTATATCGAGAGTCAAAGCGTGGATTGCGTGGGTCATCATCCAAAAGAGGCTGTGGAGCGACATCAAAGCTTCTTCGCCATATCATTACCTGTTCTTCGCCATATTGTTGTGCAGTTTCAGCTTTATTCAGTCCTTGCAGCACACCATAATGCTTTTCGTTGAGCCGCCAGCTTTTTTGTACAGGAATCCAATCTTGGTTCAATTTATCGAGAGCACAATTGAGTGTTTTCACAGCACGTTTTAAAAATGAGGTATAGGCTATATCAAAATGAAAATCTTTTTCTTTGAGTAACTCCCCTGCGTGAAGTGCTTCCGAAACCCCTTTTGGGGTCAGGTCTACATCTGTCCATCCAGTAAAACGATTCTCTAAATTCCATTCGCTTTCGCCGTGACGAAGCAACACGATTCTTTTCATACGCAAATTATTTATTGACGTTATGAACATAAACGTTTGCCCACAAAGCAAGGTTCACAAAAAAAGGTGGGAAAAACTTCCCACCTTTTTTTTATGCTCTATCGCCCATTGGACGATGAAATAGTTAGTTGTGAATAATCAGCGCAGATTGTGCAGGTATAGTCACCTCTGGGCCATATACAGTCCCCAAACCACTTTGATTGATTTGTCCATCACGGCATACCACGGTATATTTACCAGCTGGTACTTGCAATTGCGCAGCAGTGTTGCGGCCATTGAAAGCTACAATAATGTCTTTCCACGAATCACCATTGGCATTATCTTTTAGCATATAAGCCACCAAGTTATCGCCCTCTACTGGCAAAAACTCCAAATACTGGCGCACCATCTCGGCATTGCCCATACGGAAAGCTGGATGTGCTTTGCGCAAAGCAATGAGATTCTTATAATAATCGTACGCATCTTTATTTTGAGTTTTCCTACTCCAATCAATTGCATTGATTGAGTCGGGACTAATGTAGCTATTGTGTACCCCCTTTTTATCACGAAGCACCTCTTCGCCAGCATAGATAAATGGCACACCTTGCGAAGTAAACACCACTGTTTGTCCCAATTTATCAAGACGTGCTATTTGGTCGGGTGTAATTCCAGGAACAGTTTCTTTCAATCGGTCTACCACACACATATCATCGTGACAAGAAATGTAGCTAATCATCTGTGTTGGTTCGGCAGCCCAAGCTGTATCAGTATAATTCACCGATGCGTAATTTATCTGAGGATGATTGATAGCACCAACAATACCAAATTTGACACTCTCTTCTTCGCCAGGAACACCTGCCAAGAAAGCAGCTTGTTTGTCATTATTGAACGGGCCACGAAGACCATCACGAAGTTCGTCTGAGAAAACAGCAATACCCGGCATCTTATAAGCATTCGCTTTCATTGCCAACGAATCGGCAGGATAGATTGGAGCTTCGGCCGCCCATCCTTCGCCATAGATAAACACATTGGGATTTACCGCTTTGGCTGCCTCTTGAATCGCATTCATCGTTTCTATATCGTGAATCCCCATTAGGTCGAAACGGAAACCATCGATGTGATATTCATTCATCCAATAGAGTACCGATTCAATCATATATTTACGCATCATCTCACGATCGCTTGCAGTTTCGTTTCCGCAACCCGACCCATTTGCCAACGTACCATCCGCTTTATGGCGATAGAAATAACCTGGCACAGTACGTTCAAAATTACTATCTTCGGTATTGAAAGTGTGGTTGTACACAACATCCAGCACCACACCAATGCCCTCGTTGTGCAACGCTTGTACCATTTGTTTAAACTCGTTGATACGCACAGCTGGATCGGCAGGATTGGTAGAATAGGAACCTTCGGGCACGTTGTAGTTTTGCGGGTCATATCCCCAATTGTATTTATTTTCCTCCAATTTACTTTCGTCTATCGAAGCATAATCGTAAGAAGGAAGAATATGCACGTGTGTCACTCCCAAATCTTTTAAGTGATCAATCCCAGTTGGTAGATTATCTGGATTACGAGTCCCCTTTTCGGTCATAGCCAAATATTTGCCTTTGTTCTTAATACCCGAAGTAGAATCTATTGAGAAATCACGATGATGCACCTCGTACAACACAATATCGGCAGGCGACTTCACCGCTGGGCCTTTATCATTATCCCATCCAGCAGGGTTGGTAGCTTTCATATCAATAATAGCAGCACGCTTACCATTCACTCCCACCGCACGAGCATTAATCCCAGGAGTATCACCTTGCCACTTATCATTAATCTTCACATTGAAGGTATAAAATTTACCCACAAGATTTTTGTCTATTGTGATGCGCCACGTTCCATCTTGCGTATTCTGTTTCATTGGCACAGTTTCGTAGGGGTGCCCACCCGTCCCTTCGTCAAAAAGCATTAATCTTACTTCGTCGGCAGTAGGTGCCCACAACGCAAAACTTGTAGATTGTGGTGTATAAACCATCTCTACCAAATCGTCGGTGCGAGTAGGATATTGGTCGTAAGACGAGAACTCCCGTTTTTGATGAGTACAGCTAACAAACATCGCAGCAGATAAGAGACAGATGAAAGCTAAAATTGAATTTTTGATGTGATTCATTGATATTCATTTTTGGTTTAATAATCGTAAATACAAAATTAATTCGATTGTTACTATTTTGGTTATCAATACAAGAGCAATATGAATTTTTATCGAGCATTAAAACAAATAACACATTGATAATAAGATTATTATGCAAAACAAAAACAATCTAAAATATAAATTTTATAAGCTTGCGAATGGAAACTATTAAAGCTATTTTTTAATTCTATCGGGGTTTTTGGATATAAAATCTTTCCAGCCACCATATCCTTTAGTTAAAGTAGGACGTCCCATTTGCAGAAAATGACAATACGCCGCAGCCAATCCATCGGTAGCATCCATAAAAGTAGGCATCCCCTCTTGTGGAATGCGCAGAATACGTTGCAACATATCCGCTACTTGCTCTTTAGAAGCTTGCCCATTTCCTGTAATAGCCATCTTTATTTTTAGAGGCGCATATTCGGTAATGGGTATATCTCTGCTCAAAGCTGCCGCCATAGCCACCCCTTGAGCACGTCCTAATTTAAGCATTGACTGAACATTTTTACCAAAAAAAGGAGCTTCAATAGCCAATTCATCTGGTAGATAACTATCAATAATCCCCAACACACGCTCGTGAATATGCTTCAGTTTGAGATAGTGATTATCGTGCTTACGCAAATCTATCACTCCCAAAGCAATCATTTCAGGTTTTGTACCTACCACACGCAATAGCCCATAGCCCATTACCGTAGTACCTGGGTCAATACCTAAAATTATTTTTTCCTTTACTGGCTGAATCACTCTATCACCTCCATCATAGTAGGGAAACCAACGATTTTATCCTTAAATATCTTCGTCATTTCTTCGTTTAGCTTTACTCCCTGTTCCAAATGCCAACGATGCAATGTGCTGCTATTTTCCACCTCCCATTGAAGAGAAAAAGAACTTCCCTCATCTCGATGGCTTAATATACGGCATAAACGAGGATTTTTTAAATCGCCAGTTTTTTCTACTTCTGGGATGTAATACTCTTTAATCCAAATAATGAAATTGCTTGCATCATCATCATCTGCTTGAAATGTAGTGTTATAAATCAACATAGTTTTTATTATTTACTCACAAAAATAACCATTAGATCAGGATATTCTTTATATTTGCAACACGAAAAAGGAAACGTTTACCAAATTATCCTTAATCGGGGCATTGGCGCATCTGGCTAGCGCGCAACACTGGCAGTGTTGAGGTGATGGGTTCAAG
>CAMTPA010000068.1 GCA_947074275.1 uncultured Bacteroides sp. | reverse complement strand
CTCTAACCAGCTGAGCTATCCCGCCATCGTTTCTCGATTGCGGGTGCAAAGATAGGCACTTTATTTTATCCTCCAAACAAATATCTATATTTTTTTCGCCCAAAGCCCGAAAATACCACAAATACCTCTATTCATAAAATGCGATTGCAAAAACAGCTTTTTCGACCTACAACAAGCAGACTCTGAGGCAGAAGCAAGTAACACACTAACTATCAGCCATCTACAAACAAACCACAAACAGTAGACAAACCATAAATTCGCACTCCACTATTTTTATAGCGCATCACAATAAATTTATCATCCATTTCATACTGCATTATTTGAAAAAAGTATCTATATTGGCACACGCTAATTAAGAATAACACTATGAAAAGAGAGAAAATACGCTTGGAATACCTTTTAAACGGGGCCTCCAAAAACATACTATGGTCATCTATCAGCACCCCTTCGGGGCTGGAAAACTGGTTTGCTGATAAAGTTTTTTCAAACGATAAACTGGTGGAGTTTCATTGGGGAAAGGTGGAGCAACGCATTGCCGAAATCACAGCCATCAGAGCCTACTTCTACATCCGGTTTCATTGGGTTGATGATGAGAATCCACGCGACTATTTTGAAATCAGAATGAACTACAATGAACTTACCAGCGATTACGTGCTTGAAATTGTGGACTACGCAGATGCGAACGAAGTGGAAGATATGAAAGAGCTATGGGATTCACAAGTCACCAAACTTCGCAGAACCTGTGGTTTTTAGTTAACTTTCAATTAAAAACTTTCCACGCTACTATTTTTATGCTAATTTTGCATCTTAATCTTATGAATTAAGAGTTTAAGATGCTACGCATAAAAAGATTAGATATATTCATCGTTAAGAGTTTTTTACTTCTATTTGTCGGTACATTCTTCATTTGCCTCTTCATCTTTATGATGCAGTTTTTGTGGAGGTATGTAGACGATTTGGTAGGCAAGGGATTGGAAATGGCTGTTATGGGGCAGTTTTTTTTCTATTCTGCACTCACATTGGTACCTGCCGCTCTTCCCTTAGCCGTTTTATTGGCTTCACTCATCACTTTCGGAAATTTCGGAGAACGATACGAGTTGCTCGCTATGAAGGCGGCAGGCATATCACTTATCAAGATTATGCGACCACTTATTGTGTTGGTAGTAATTATCTGCGGCGTATCGTTTTATTTTCAAAACGTGATAGCACCTATGGCATCCGAAAAACTGGGAACACTACTCATCTCTGTAAAGCAGAAATCGCCCGAACTCGATATTCCTGAAGGAGCTTTTTATTCCGAAATCCCCAACTACCACATTCGTGTAGCAAGCAAAAACCGAAAAAGCGGAATGCTCTACGATGTGCTTATCTACAACTTCAAGGATGGAGTAGAGAATGCGCATATCATTTATGCTGACTCGGGACGGATGGAGATGACAGCCGACAAACAACACCTCAACCTACACCTATATAGCGGCGAATTATTTGAAAACCTAAAAAGCCAAAATGTAAAGAGCCAAAACGTGCCTTATCGTCGCGAGTCATTCGATGAGAAGCATTCGTTGATTGAGTTCGATTCTGATTTTAATATGGCGGATGCAAGTATTATGAGCAATCAGGCCACAACCAAAAATATGAAAACGCTTCGTGCCGATATTGATTCGATGATTGTAGTGGGCGATAGCATCGGGCGACAATATTTCAGAGACTCACGTAACAGCACCTACTCTATCTCGGCTCGTTTCTCAAAAGCAGACTCCACGAAGATAGAGGAGACAGACATTAGCACTTACAACATTGACAGCATCTTTGAGGCATCTACTCTTGCTCAAAAGCAGCGCGCTATAAACGCCGCTACAAGCCGCTCCGAAAGTATGCAAAGCGACTTTGGATTTAAGCGATACACGATGGAGGCGAACGATTATCAAATTCGTCGACACGAGATTGAGTGGATTAAGAAAATCACAATATCTTTATCGTGCCTGCTTTTCTTCTTTATCGGAGCACCGTTGGGAGGCATCATCCGCAAAGGTGGCTTGGGAATGCCCGTTATCATATCGGTGTTGCTCTTTATTATCTACTATGTGATAGATACCAGTGGATACAAGATGGCACGTGACGGACGCTGGGTAGTATGGACAGGCGTATGGTTGAGTTCGGCTGTTTTAGCACCGTTGGGTTTCTTTCTCACCTACAAGTCCAACCGAGACTCAGTGGTTCTCAACGCAGATGCTTATATGAATTTTATCAAACGTATTATCGGTATCCGCAGCGTGCGACACCTATTCAAAAAAGAAGTGATTATCCACGATCCCAACTATGCGCTTATCCCCGAAAAATTGGGCAAACTGAGCAATGCTTGCAAAAACTATATGCACAGCAACCGACTGACCAAAGCCCCCAATTACTTCAAGCTATGGTTCAACACCGATGAAGATACCGATATTCAAAACATCAACGAACAATTGGAAGCCATTGTAGAGGAGTTGTCCAACTCGCGCTCTATGACGGTAGTCAACTTGCTCAATAACTACCCTATTATCCCTACGTCGGCTCATCTACGCCCTTTCCACATTTATTGGCTCAATCTAATAGCGGCAATCATTATCCCCATCGGGTTGTTTTTCTATATCCGCATCTGGATATTCCGCATTCGTCTCGCCAAAGATATGGAGCGCATCATTAAAAACAATGAACAGCTAACACACGTTATTCAAGAGGGGAAAAATTTATAAATCATATTAGAACAAGATAGTATGGAAAAAATCAAATTAAATACAATAGAGGAGGCGATTGAAGATTTCAGAAATGGAGAACTCGTCATTGTAGTAGACGATGAAGATCGCGAAAATGAAGGCGACTTGATTATAGCTGCCGAGAAAATCACCCCCGAAAAGGTGAACTTTATGCTGAAGCACGCACGTGGTTTGCTTTGTGCTCCCATCACCGTGTCGCGTTGCAAAGAGCTGGACTTGCCACACCAGGTAAGTGACAACACCTCAATATTGGGCACCCCGTTCACTGTCACCATCGACAAATTGGAAGGATGCACCACAGGAGTTTCTGCCGCCGACCGTGCCGCTACAATACAAGCACTTGCCGACCCCACTTCTACTCCCGCTACATTTGGCAGGCCAGGGCACGTCAACCCACTTTATGCACAAGAAAAAGGAGTGCTTCGCCGTGCAGGACATACAGAAGCGACGATTGACTTGGCGCGTCTTGCTGGACTTTACCCTGCTGGTGCACTGATGGAGATAATGAACGAAGACGGCACAATGGCACGCTTGCCCGAACTACGCAAAATGGCAGATGAGTTCAATTTGAAATTAATCTCTATACACGATTTGATTGCTTATCGCTTGCAACAAGAATCTATTGTAGAGAAAGGTGTTGAGGTGCATATGCCTACCGAACACGGTGACTTCCGCCTGATTCCTTTTCGCCAAAAATCAAATGGATTGGAGCACGTGGCACTGTTCAAAGGCGAATGGCAACCCGACGAACCGATATTGGTGCGTGTTCATTCATCGTGTGTCACAGGCGACATTTTCGGTTCGTGCCGATGCGATTGTGGCGAACAGCTTCACAAGGCAATGGAGCTAATAAACAAAGAAGGCAAAGGAGCTATCGTTTACCTCAACCAAGAGGGACGTGGCATTGGCTTGATGGAGAAAATGAAGGCCTACAAGTTGCAAGAAGATGGTATGGACACCGTGGATGCCAACGTATGTTTAGGACATCTTGCCGACGAAAGAGACTATGGCGTAGGCGCACAAATGCTTCGTGAAATAGGCGTACACAAAATGCGACTGATGACCAACAACCCCGTGAAACGTGTGGGATTGGAAGCTTACGGACTGGAAATCGTAGAAAATGTGCCCGTAGAAACGATTCCTAACCCTTACAATATGCGCTATCTAAAGACCAAAAAAGAAAGAATGGGACATACATTGCACTTTAACAAGTAATATTATACACATTGTTTCTACAACTGGATTATTATAATTATTTTCGCAACCAAATTCACTCAATAACAATTAAATAGATACGAAATGAATCAATTATCAGACCGTTTGAACAGCTTGTCGCCTTCGGCGACGCTTGCTATGTCGCAAAAAAGCAACGAGCTTAAAGCACAAGGCATTGATGTTATTAACTTGAGCGTAGGTGAACCCGACTTCAACACGCCCGAACACATCAAAGAAGCTGCGAAAAAAGCCATTGATGATAACTTTTCGCGTTATTCACCCGTTCCGGGCTATCCTGGTCTTCGCACAGCCATCGTAGAAAAACTTAAAAAAGAAAATGGATTGGACTATACCATCGCCGAAATTTCTTGCGCCAACGGTGCCAAACAATCTGTTTGCAACGTGATATTGGTGTTAGTAAATCCGGGAGATGAGGTAATAGTTCCTGCTCCATACTGGGTGAGTTATCCCGAAATGGTGAAACTTGCCGAAGGTACTCCCGTTATTGTATCGGCAGGCATCGAGCAAGATTTCAAAATCACGCCCGAACAACTTGAGGCAGCCATTACTCCTAAAACGAAAGCATTGATTCTTTGCTCTCCTTCAAATCCTACTGGCTCTGTATATAGCAAAGCCGAATTGGAAGGATTGGCTAAAGTGTTGGAAAAACATCCTCAAGTGATTGTGATTGCCGACGAAATATACGAGCACATCAACTACGTAGGCAAACACGAAAGCATCGCACAATTCCCAGCAATGAAAGATCGCACGGTGATTGTGAACGGTGTATCAAAAGCGTATGCTATGACAGGATGGAGAATTGGTTTCATTGCTGGTCCCAAATGGATTGTTGCAGCGGTAAACGACCTTCAAGGTCAATACACTTCGGGGCCTTGCTCGGTGTCGCAAAAGGCAGCTGAGGCAGCCTACACTGGCACTCAAGCCCCTGTTGAAGAGATGCGTGAAGCGTTTGCACGTCGTCGCAATCTGATTGTGGAGTTGGCTAAAGAAGTTCCTGGGTTTGAAGTGAACGTTCCTGAAGGCGCATTCTACCTGTTCCCTAAATGCGATTCGTACTTTGGCAAATCGAACGGAACACGCACCATTGCCGATTCTGACGACTTGGCACTGTACCTGCTCGAAGAGGCACACGTGGCTTGCGTGGGTGGCTCTTCATTTGGTGCTCCCGATTGCATCCGTATGAGCTACGCTACCAGCGATGAAAACATCGTGAAAGCTATCAGTCGCATTAAAGACGCTTTGGCTAAATTGAAGTAAGCAATAAACTATCGATAAACAGAAGCACGGATTTTCTTGTATGAAGTCCGTGCTTTTTTTGTGGCACAATACCGAGATACACAGCTACACGCCATTGGGCAAAAAAGGCTGCCTCAAGCAAATGAGACAGCCTTTTTTATTTCTAAAATATCCGATTGTACAATTATGCTGGGTGGATTGCTTCAGAAGGACAAACATCTGCGCAAGTACCGCAATCAGTACACAAATCTGGGTTGATTACATAGATATCACCTTCAGAGATAGCTTCTACAGGACACTCGTCAAGACAAGTTCCGCAAGCAATACAATCGTCATTAATTACGTAAGCCATTTTGTTCAAAATTTAATTATTAGTACTAATTATAGGGGCAAAATTAAATGTTTTCTTTTATAGTTAGATTCAATCATTGCGAATTTATTGCAATTTATATTTCTTCTAAATAATGCGTTATACAATAATTCGCTTTCTACAACGTTTTTATGAGTGTGAAACGCTTTGTATTACTACTTCTTAGCACGCTGTGCATAGCAATTGGCACATCTGCCCAAACGCGAAAAGTGCAAAACCGTCCTTACATCGACCAACGGCTATGGCACTATGGTTTTTTGGTGGGGATGCACGTTCAAGACTACAAAATAGTCAGCAACGGGCACGTCACCGAAGACGGACAAGTATGGTTTGCCGATGTGCCCGAATACTCTCCGGGCTTCTCGGTGGGAGTGCTGGGCGAACTGTATCTGAACAAGTATATGTCACTTCGCTTTGTCCCCACCCTTTCGTTTGGCGACAAGCGGGTGGTGTGGCACGAGCAAGAGACAGGCGAACGAGTATCACAACAGGTTCGTTCGGCCTATTTGGGTGTGCCAATTGACCTGAAGGTTGCCGCCGAGCGTTTCAACAATTATCGCCCTTATGTGATGGTGGGCATCAGCCCCACGATGGATTTGAGCGTGAAGAAAGCACGTCCCCTGTTGGTGAAGCCTTTCGATTGCTTTATCGAAGTGGGTGTGGGATGCGACATCTACCTGCCTTTTTTCAAGCTTATCCCCGAATTGAAGTTTTGTTTTGGACTTGCCAACATAATAGACAAGAAGCGCACCGACCTCACCGACAATTCGCTGATGAAATTTACGGAGTCGATAGATAAAGTAAAGTCAAGAATGATTGCCCTCACCTTCTACTTTGAATAGATAAATTACCATCGACAAAAATGCGACACGGTAGATAGGCCTTGCCAGTGCGGTAGATAGGCCTTGCCAGGTTGGTGGATAGGCCTTGCCACCAAGGTAGATAGACCTCGCCAGCAACGCCGAAGAAAAACAAGCACTAATACCACACACTTTCCGCTTCGCAACTACCTCTTTTACAACTGCTCATAGTCTATTTGCAAAATATAAATAGCCGAGGTGCAAAATGTGAATAGTTGAGAAGATGGATGTGAATGGTTGAAAGAAAGTCATTACCAGCATAAACATTAAAAAACTATTCGTTCAAACAATCTTTTCTCTTCCAAAACCACTAACTTTGCAGTTTCAATAAACATTCATATTAAGTTGCACCGCTATGCCATTAAATTTACCCGATAGGCTACCCGCCATAGAGTTGCTGAAAGAGGAAAATATATTCGTGATTGACAATTCGCGCGCCAAGCATCAAGACATTCGCCCACTGCGCATTGTGATACTAAACTTGATGCCACTAAAAATCACCACCGAAACCGATTTGATTCGCTTGTTGTCTAACTCGCCTTTGCAGGTGGAACTTTCGTTTATGAAAATCAAAAGTCACACCTCCAAAAATACGCCTATTGAGCATATGAAGGAGTTTTATGTAGACTTTGACCAAGTACGCAGCGAGAAGTTTGACGGAATGATTATCACCGGTGCCCCTGTGGAGCAGATGGATTTTGAAGAGGTGGACTATTGGGGCGAAATTACCGAGATTTTCGACTGGTCGCGCACACACGTCACATCTACCTTCTACATTTGCTGGGCGGCACAAGCAGGACTTTATCATCACTACGGTGTGCCCAAATACCCGCTCGACAAAAAGATGTTTGGCATTTTCGAGCATCGGGTGCTCAATCCGTTGCACGCTATTTTTAGAGGGTTCGACGACGCATTTTATGTGCCTCACAGTCGTCATACCGAAGTGCGCAGAGAAGACATTTTGAACGTGCCCGAATTGGAATTGCTATCCGAATCGAAAGAATCGGGAGTATATATAGCTATGGCACGTGGTGGACGTGAGTTTTATGTTACAGGACACTCCGAATATTCGCCCTACACGCTCGACACAGAGTATCGCCGCGATTTAGACAAGGGGTTGCCCATCGAAGTGCCTTGCAATTACTATGTAGACAATGACCCAGAGAAAGGGCCGTTTGTGCGTTGGCGCGGACACGCCAACCTGCTATTCAGCAATTGGCTCAACTACTTTGTGTATCAAGAAACTCCTTACAACATCAACGACATCAAATGATGAAGCAACGAAAAATAGAGCTATTGGCTCCTGCAAAAAATGTGGAGTGTGGCATAGAGGCCATCAATCACGGTGCCGATGCCGTGTATATTGGCGCACCACGGTTTAGCGCACGTGCAGCCGCAGGCAATTCGCTCGAAGACATAAAGCAATTGGTGGAATATGCTCATTTATACAACGTGCGCATCTACGTGGCACTCAATACCATTCTGAAAGAAGAGGAACTGGAGGAGACGGAGAAACTGATTCACGACCTTTATCGGATAGGTGTAGATGCACTGATTGTGCAAGATATGGCAATCACACAATTGAATCTGCCCCCCATCCCACTACACGCCAGCACACAAACCGACAACCGAACAGCTGAAAAAGTAAAGTTTCTGAGCGAAGCTGGTTTCACACAAGTGGTGTTGGCTCGCGAACTTTCGCTCGAAGAGATTGCGCACATTCATCAGGCTTGTCCCAACACCGCTTTGGAAGTATTTGTACACGGGGCTTTGTGTGTGAGTTACAGCGGACAATGCTATGTGAGCCAAGCCTGCTTTGGCCGTAGTGCCAACCGAGGAGAGTGCGCGCAGTTTTGTCGCCTACCATTCGACTTAGTAGACGCTGATGGAAAGACAATAGCCAAAGAGAAACATCTGTTGTCGCTCAAAGATATGAACCAAAGCGATCAGCTCGAAGCATTGATAGATGCAGGAACTACATCGCTCAAAATAGAAGGCCGTCTAAAGGATGTGACTTACGTGAAGAATGTCACCGCCGCTTATCGACAAAAGATAGATGCCATATTGAAACGCCGTCCCGAATACAGAAGAGCTTCATCGGGAGAGTCGCGTTTCGATTTCACTCCCCAGTTGGACAAAAGTTTTAGCCGCGGATTTACCAATTACTATCTAAATGGGCGAACCCATAAAGAAGTAGCCTCATTTGACACACCCAAATCATTGGGTGAAGAGATGGGCAGAATGAAAGAAATGCGAGGTAACTATATCGTGGTGGCTGGCCTAAAATCGTTTAACAACGGCGATGGAGTGTGCTACATCGACGAACAAGGCAAGCTGAAAGGCTTTCGCATCAATCGGGTAGAGGGCAATAAAATCTATCCACAAGAGATGCCACGCATCGCTCCACGCACCATTCTCTACCGAAACTACGATCAAGAGTTCGAGAAGATTCTATCACGCAAATCGGCAGAACGCAAGATAGGAGTAACCGTCGCCTTGTCGGAAAACAACTTTGGTTTTTCGCTGACGCTGACCGACGAAGACAAAAACCGAATAACAGTAGCTTTAGAATATGCCAAAGAGCCTGCTCGATCGCCCCAAACGGAGAATTTAAAAAATCAGTTGAGCAAACTGGGAAATACTCCATTCGAGGCTATCTGTGTCGATATTGATCTGAAAGAAAATTGGTTTATCCCATCGTCGATGCTTGCCGACCTAAGACGGAAAGCAGTAGACCGCTTGATGGCCGACAGGAGGATGACCTACAAGCAAGAGGTAGCAGTGTGGAAGCCCACGACGCATCACTTTCCGCAAACCGATCTGACCTATCTTGGCAATGTGATGAATGGACAGGCCGCTTCGTTTTACCAAAACCACGGTGTGCAAGCAATAGCACCTGCGTTCGAGAAGCAAGCAGTGGAGGAAGCTGTGTTGATGTTCTGCAAACATTGCTTACGTCACAGTATGGGCTGGTGTCCTACATACCAAAAAGAGAGATCTCCTTATCGAGAACCTTACTATCTGGTGAGCAACGATGGCAAACGCTTCCGCCTATCGTTCGATTGTAGAGAGTGTGAGATGAAAGTTAGCCTCGACCAATGAAACTGTTGTGCTACCTTGCCATTGCAATGTTTTTTTTAGTGAGTTGCCACTACCCCACTCTGCATCCTACAAATGAAGAAGAGCTGGCGCAAAAAAGCATAGATTCACTCGCATTCCTATCGGAGCGACACTACACTTACAATGCCAATTTTGAGCTATATGCCGACTCGGTATTGTTGGAAGGACTACCCATCAAAGACGCTTACACCACGCTAACGAAAGGGGCACACGTGGTGGTAGCCGAATTTGCCATTCATCCAACAGATAGCGTAGACAGCGTGTGGGTGAAGCTGGCACACAACCAAGAAATACAAGGATGGGTTCGCGAAAAAGAGCTAAAAGAGGCATTTGTTCCGGTAGACAGCATTTCACAGGCTATTTATCTGTTTAGCCACACTTATATTCCCTACTTCATTATTACACTTGCCCTTTTCGTCATTGTGTATATTGTACGCGCATTTCGACGCAAGCAGTTACAGTTAGTCTACTTCAACGACATAGACAGCATTTACCCATTGCTACTGTGTTTGCTTGTAGCCCTAAGTGCCACCATATACGAATCAATGCAGCTTTTTGTACCACAAACGTGGTTGCACTACTATTTCAACCCAACTCTCTCGCCTTTTAAAGCACCTTTTATTTTGGGGTTGTTTTTAGCGTCCTTATGGTTTTCGATTATTGTGTTTATCGCTGTTGTCGACGACTCTTTCCGACAACTTCGTCCATCGGCGGCAGTGTTCTATTTGCTTGGAGTTATGGCCGCTTGCATCGTGTGTTATTTCTTTTTTATACTCACTACACACATCTACATTGGTTATTTATTCTTAGCTCTATTTGCGTGGTTGTTTTATAAAAAAATCCGCAAATCGATACGCTATAAATACCGATGCGGACAATGTAGAAAGCGATTAAAACAAAAAGGAAAATGCCCTTATTGCGGCGCAATAAACGAATAACTAAAGTTCGATAGTGTGAGGCTGAATACTTGCATCGTGATTGGCAAGTGCTTCAACACAGTTGGGAGAAGCGGCCATCTCTCTAACCCATTGCAAGGAAGTGGTCAATTGCTCTTTATTCTGAACCACTCCAGGCAGAATCATTTGTTCCCACGACTTGCTTGCATAGCCACAATCGCTCGTCAGCAACACATATTTATCGTTGTTCCGTATCAATGTCACGGCCATACCCTTGCTATGCCCGGGTGCATAAATTTGCAGTAAAGAGCCATCTCCAAACAAGTCGTACGCTTGCTTATAAGGGCCATATTCAGATTGCAGGAAATTAAAAAACTCCATTTTCACGCCTTCCCACATAGAACGAGTATAACGAATTGGATCGGCCAATGCACCTTCGTAATCCATTTTACTCACTAAGATACGTTTGGCATCTTTCACCAGCTTCAATCCACTCACGTGGTCGCAGTCGAGATGAGAAAGGAGCAAATAATCAATATCGAGGGGGCTGTAACCCATTTGAGCCAATTGTTCGTGAATGGCTTGCCCCGAAGGAAGATAAGCTTTATTCACAAAGTAAAGAAGTGCGCCCAAGTATTTAAACTGATTGATACGTACATCAGTATGCCACCCACTATCTATCAGCACCAATCCTTTAGGATGCTCTATCAGATAAGTGGATACAGGCAAAGTCAGCCGGTGTTTTTTTGAGCGCAAAAAACCAGCGAAAGCAAGTGGATTCCAACTCTTCTCGCTAAATGGCAGCATACTATCTACCACCACTTGTCCGCAGTGAAGCACGTGAATTTTTATTGTAGCCATACTCTGATATGATATATTCATAAAACAATGGTTCAAATTCAAAAGTTCTAAATGGCTGTTTAAGCTTTCTTTAAATAGATTAGAATAATAAAAATCTGCAAGACTTATCTCTTTTATCGAGATAAGCACTTGCAGATTTCATTCATAAACCCAATATTTATCTAACCTCTAAAAACTGACGTTTTTATTTTGTGAACTGTATCGTATTAGGATTGACAGACATATCCAATGTTATTGTATATGTGCCATCAGAAGCTACTGTGATATTAGGACCGTCGTTGTAAGATGGATAAGCTACGTTTACAGATGCAGGGCCAGCAAATCCTCTATTCATTGCCCAATCGCCGTTCATACGAACTTTAAACTCATCGGTTGCAGTTAGTGCAGTAGTGCAAGTCCACACATTAGCAGTAGCATCATATGCGAAATCTTCGTCACCACCCCAGCCGTTGAATGAGCCAATAAGACCTACTTTGTTGATGCGAGTTAACGTGAATGTTCCAGCTGTCATATCCAATTGGATGTAATAGTAGCCACTTGGCACGGCAATATTACTGCTCACACCATAAACGCCAGCAGCGTTAAGTTCGTCTGCCCACTCTATTTCACCGCCGAAATCACCATCCCAAGCTGGTTTTGGAGAGAATTTAAACTCACAAGTTTCGCTATTATCACCCACCAAGTTTACACCACCTTCAAACTGGCCTTCACCATTACCAATCAAAGTTGGTGCAGTTGCAGGACTCCATCCTTGATGGCTACCTGGTAAGTAAAGTTTTTCAGGATAAGAAGTGCTAAATAGTTTCACTTCGTATGGGTGTTTGTTTACATCAAGAACCAATTTATATTCACCAGTTTCTTTCGCAAATACATAGTTAGCTCCACCATCAAATGCGCCATTGTCTCCAATAGAGTAAGTCCAGTTGTTGTTTGCACGGAATTTATACTCTTCACCTTGAGTCATTGTGGTCACTACCGAATAAGTATTTGTTTCTGCGTCGTAAGCCATTGGAGTTTCTTCTCCCCAACCGCCAGGTGTAGCCGAACCAATAATACCCATAGACTCAATTTTAACCATCGTCAGTGTGTTGAATTTCTTATTCATCGAAATACGATAGAATCCAGAAGGCACTTGAATATTGCCAGATTCACCAATTCTTGCAGTAACTACAACGTTTCCGTCACCATCAGTTACTAAAGCAACATCACTACCACCAAAATCACCTTCCCACGCAGGAACAGGAGAGAACTTGAACTCTACATCTGCACCATTTTCAGTTGTCAGGTTAATATAAGCTTCATACAAGCCCTTGGTCAATGTGCTATGAGCAATTGTTGCAGCAGTTGCAGGATCCCATCCTTGATAGTTACCAGGAAGATATAACAACTCTGGGTAAGTTGCAATGTAAGTAGTTGCATTAATAGTAGCAAGTTCAGAAGGCACTCCATCAGGAAAACTTTCAGAAAACGCACAAACTCTAAACTTAATATCCGAAGCAACGCCTTCGGGTGCACCAGCAGATACAAAAGCTTCGTTCCACTCATCTACTGTTTTAGTAAAAGTAAAACCAGTCAAGTCATTTGCTATCATCACCCATTCGCCATCTTCATACGAGATGCATACGGCGTAAGTAGCAGATTCTGCGTAATCAAAGCGAGCTGCAGTCCACTCTATCAACTGCAAATCATCATTTGGTGTCGACATATCAAGCACTATCTCAGATTTAAGTACCGAGATTACAGAAGAAACAACACCTGTATACGAAAAGACAGTCATAACTTGTTTATCAGAAACAATTGTTTTATCGCCCGAAGTAGCCTCTACCGTAAAGCTCAAGCTAAAACTTGTATTTTCAGGAACACCAGTAATACCTTTTAAAGCTTCCTGAAAAGCCGTTTTTTTCATTGAAACAGACAAATCGGTAGTAGATGCACCAATTTGTATCTTTTGAGCGTTATCATATTCTGCATAAAGCGAATATTGAGTTTCACCCAAAAAGCGAGCTGCCTTCCAAGCCCACACCACATCTTCCGACATTGTATTTTGTGTCAATAAGATAGATCCATTGTTAGTGAGCACAGGAGCAACGGGATTTGTCGAGAAAGAATCCTCTACATCATCCTGGCATCCTACGGCAGCCATCATAACGATGGCAGCCGCGAATATATATTTAAAGTACTTTATCATAGTTGTTCAAATTTAAAATTGTCACTTCAAGATTATTGTTTTACAAATTCTACTACAAAAGGAGTACGATTGGCGTGTAGTTTTATGATGTAAGTACCTGCACCAGGCACTGGAATATCACCTGCACCAACCGAAACTTCCACACCACCTGTAATTACAGAGCTATCTACGCCGTCCGTTCCAAAAGCTGTATTCCAACTACCATCTACACGGATTTTAAACTTACCATCAGCTGCAAACTCTATCGGTTCTGAAAGCCAAGCACTTTCTGAACTGTTGTAATTGAATGGTGCATCAGCAGCCCAATCATTGAAGGTACCAATAATACCCAGTGATTTACCGATATTTTTCTTATCAATTGTCATCACCGCAGTGTTCACTGTCACTTGGAAAATATTACCTTCGTCCAAAGGTACAGACAGGTTAGAGTCCCCTTGTTCTGGACAATCCCACGATGGTGTTAAGAAGTTATATCCCCAGTTATCGGCCGACCAATTTTGCTCTGCTGTTACTTTAAAATAAGAGTGTGTAGCTCCTTCGTTGCCTTCGGCACGAGTAAAGTCGACCATACAAGTGTATTCATTAGATCCACCTGTAGTTTCCCAAAAGATAGGAGCTTCACCAATTGTCCAACCGTTGAACTCACCACATAAATGATACCAACGCAAAGAAGCCGCAAATGTAGTTACACTAAAAGAGTTAGATAGCTCCGATTTAATTGGTTCATAATTTTCTGTACCATTAATTATAGCTGTCACATAAGCATTAACCAACGTTGTTTCATTTGCAGGTACTCCCAGGCCATTTATAACCACACCGTTCAAGTCGCCCTTGCTTATAGAAAATGATGTTGAAAAAGATGTACCTACCAAAGAGGTAGTTTCACCCGATTTCAAATAAACTGAGTACAATATTTGCACTGGCAGACCAAAATATGCTGGCTTCCAGTTGAAAATAACCGATTCAACATTCGAGTTATTAGCATTTACAATCACATCACTACAGCCTCCTATTACAGGAGCTATAAATTTGTCGGGAGAGCTAATTTCAACTACTTCCACGTCGTTCTTACAGGAAGCAGCCATCATAGCAACTGCCGCAAACAATGTTATATATTTCAAGAATTTCATATTATTTCTATTTTGATATTAAACATCAACTAAGATTAATAACCTGGATTTTGTACCAAATTTGGATTTTCATTAATCTCTGTTTGAATAATTGGATATACACTTCTCCAGTTTTCCAAAGCCACTTTTCCATCAGGAATATTGCCTTTGTAAGGCCAAGGGAATGACATAGCGGTATAGTATCCATAGCGAATCAAGTCTGTGCGGCGTTGACCTTCCCACATAAACTCGCAAGCACGTTCCTTCAAAATAAAATCAAGATTGATAGAAGAAGGCATATCCAACCCTGCGCGAGTGCGCAATTCCTTTACATAATTCATAGCAGTAGCATCGGTAGTTATACCACCATCAAGGCGAGCCTGAGCTTCCGCATAAATCATATACATCTCTGCCAAACGAATCACAGGAGAATCTGCTGAAGAAAACTTAGAGTAATCATCGCTTGAATAAAGATTGCCTTTTGAATCACGACTTGTATACTTCCAGCACACCCAACCCGACTGAGTAGAGGCCTTGTCAAACTCTTTGGTATGTCCTACATTGTAAAGGAAAGCACGACGGTCGCTTGTAGCTCTGTCATAGCCAATATCTTTTCTTTTCCAATCTACACCTTGCAATTCAAAATTATTTTCTACATACTCGGCAGACACGTGGTATCCATTCCAGCGTTCGCGATTTACCAACGAGCCTTCGGGCATACCCAACTCGGCCGCTACCGCTTGGCTTGCAGCATCATACATAGCACCTGAAACGAGATGAGTTGTACCACCCCAGCTTTGAGTACGGTCTCTATCGTAAGCGATTGCAAAAATCAACTCATTTAGTGAGTTTGCATTTTCACCATTGTCCTGCAAGAAAAGTTCTTCGTAGTTTGAGCACAAGCTATATCCCATATCAATAGTAGCTTTTGCTGCATTCTTTGCATCTTCCCAGCGTGCTGTTCCTGTATAAACTTCTGCATTTAGATACAAACGAGCCAATAGTGCTTGAGCCACTCCCTTACTCACACGTGGATAAGCTACTTGACCTCTTGCAGGAAGATCAGAATCGGAAGCAAGCAAAGCTTTCAATTCACTTTCTACCCAATCAAACAAAGCAGGACGTCCTATTTGCGAAGGAGCTTCACCACCAATATTTTCTTCGGTAGCAAAAGGAGGATTGCCATAAAGATCTAAAAGCAAGTAATAGGCAAAAGCACGCAAACAACGAGCTTCAGCACGAAGTTGTGACACACCCTCTACTGATACACCATCCGTTTTTACCAAAAACTCATTAGCACGAGTCACACTCACCATACAGCGCGTGTATACAGCAATGATAGCCTCATTATCGGCTGCTGTCCAAGTATTAAACTGAATACCTGTCATATAGCTATCGCCCCAAATACACTTCAAGGCATCGGCAGAAGCTTCATTCAAAATCATATATTGACGCATCAGGTCACTTTGTCCTGCATCGGGCACTGCGATGTCTGACGATCCTGGGTCGTTCTGACTTACTAAAGAAAAAGAGCCATAAATATAAGCAAGGCCTTTTTCATAACTTAGCAAAGTTCCATCGTAAGCCTGATCGGCTGTCTTGTCCGTTTCGTTCAAGGGCAAGGTATTCAAATCGTTGATGCACGAATTCATTGTTAGCATCGACGAAGCAATAAGTATGCTGTATAATATCTTTTTCATATTCATAATGTACCAATCAATCGTTAGAAGTTAATGTTTAAGCGTATTGTGTAAAGACGAGGACGTGGAATCAAGTTGTCGTCTACACCATCCATAGATGTTAGCTCAGGGTCCATACCTTTGTATTTTGTAATAGTGAAGGCATTTTGTACCGAACCTGTCACACGGATTTCTCCTCCCCAGTTTTTGATATTCTTAAAGGTGTATCCCAAGTTAATATCGTCCATGCGGAAGAAAGAGGCATTTTCAAGGAACATATCCGAATATTTTTGTTGCTCACCATTAGCGGCAGTCCATCTTGTTGTCAAGCAGTAAGTAGAAAGATTGTTCAAATATCCTTTTGAGTAATCATCAGAATATGATGTAGAGTTACCCATTGCTACTTTGTTCAAAGCATAGCCTCCGAATGAAGCGTGACCATTGAAGCCAAATATCCAGTTTTTATACGTCAATTGAGTACCAATTCCACAGAAGAATTTAGGAGTAATGCTCTTACCAGTAATGTAACGGTCTTTTTCTGTAATTTCACCATCACCATCACGATCTACAAATACATTTTGCAATGGACTGCCATGTTCATCGTAAGCTTGTTGATATAGGAAGTAAGTAAATGGAGTATAACCTTTCCTTCTCTGTCATTTGTTTCTTATCCATTTTCAGTAGAGTTTAAATTGTTA
>CAMTPA010000067.1 GCA_947074275.1 uncultured Bacteroides sp. | reverse complement strand
ATGAGGCTAAACCATGCTGGGGAGATTAGTTTTATACTATTCTCGGATGCTTACATTAAGAACTAAAAAAGCGGTCATTGAGCACTTTAACTCAATGACCGCTTTTTGCTATTATGTCAGCGCAATAATATCAGCAATGATTATTTAGCTACTTTTTCCAACCATTTTAGCATAAACAGCATTGTAAACATCGAGATGCAACAAGCCACAACAAAGATAGTCCAAGTAAGCCAAATAGGAATAGCTTCGTAAAGCACCGCACCGATAAACAGTAATTGATTACCAATAGCGGTAGCACCAAGCCAACCACCTTGCATAATACCTTGATATTTAGGAGGAGCTACTTTCGATACGAAAGAAATACCTAATGGAGAAATATAAAGCTCGGCAACCGTCAATATCAGATAAGTAATAATAAGCAACCAAGGAGTTACTTTGATAGGTGATGTACCCATCTCTATGATTTCCTTGTGCATAGGCAAGTTCGAGAAATAAGAGCCTACTGCCATTACTACGAAAGCAAGTGCTGCAATACCCATACCAATAGCAATCTTCTTAGGAGTTGATGGTTCTACACCACGGCGACGTTGAGAAGCAAAGATAGCCATAATCAGAGGGGTCAAACAAACTACGAAGAATGGATTCAACGATTGGAATAACTCAGCAGTAATGGGCATACCCAACAAATTCAAATCAGTATATTCCTTAGCAAAGAAAGTCAAGGTCAATCCGTTTTGATGGAATGAGAACCAAAAGAAAATAACCACACCAAACACCGCAAAAAGAGCAAGAATACGCTGTTTCACCTCTTGTACATCCATTTCCACACCAGCAGTTTCACCGCTTTTTGCCTGTTCTTTTTTGCTTGGATCGGGGAAGTTTCTCTTATTTACTATATAAATAACAAGCGATACAATCATTGCGATAATGGCAATAGCAAAAGCATAATGAAAACCTGTGGTAAATACATTCAAATAATCTTTAGCAAAATAAGAATAATCAGACACAGGGGCTGAAGAAGCCTGTCCTGCAAGCTCTTGAAATTTATTATATGCTTGTTCGGACAAATTGCCTTGTAAATGCCCGTGGCAAAGAGCAGGAAGATCGGCATCATAATTATAGCCAAAGTTGCCCAACCACCAGCTACGCACACCAATAGCAGCAAGTGGAGCAAAAATAGCACCAATATTGATGAACATATAAAACAAAGAAAAACCAGAATCACGCATAGAGGCATACTGTGGATTATCATACATTTGCCCAACTAACGCTTGCAAGTTTCCTTTGAATAGGCCATTACCAAAAGCAATAACCAATAATCCAAAACAAGAAACAACAAGCATCAATGTTTTGTGAAGAACAGGTGTTTGCGTAGGAATAGCAAGAATCAAATAGCCCACAGCCATCAAAATGATACCAGCCATAATGGTGCCTTTGTAATTGCGCGTTTTATCGGCAATGATACCACCTACTAAAGCCAAGATATAGATTGAAAAATAGAATGTGGCGTAAATTAAACCTGCATCCTTACCATTCAAACCAAACTTAGCTTGCAAAAATAACACGAGAATAGCCATCATAGTATAGAAGCCGAAGCGTTCTCCTAAATTGGCTAATGCCGCAGCAATAAGTCCCTTAGGGTGTTTACTAAACATAAGTAAATAAGATAATTAAATGAATAAAATAATTTTTTATAAATCGTATCAGTTTTGATATTTGCGCAAAAATAGAATAAATTCCGAATTAT
Organism: uncultured Bacteroides sp.; assembly: GCA_947074275.1. Lineage (GTDB taxonomy): Bacteria > Bacteroidota > Bacteroidia > Bacteroidales > Bacteroidaceae > Bacteroides. The sequence goes on along the minus strand of CAMTPA010000067.1, from coordinate 15,991 downwards.
TCGATAATTAACACTGATATTTCGGCACGTGCTTCTTGAATTAAATCATTAGGCGAAAGCTTTATCTGAAGTCCACGCTGCCCTGCACTAACGTATATAAAAGAAAAATCGAGGCAAGTGCGATGAATGTAGGTAGGGAAATGCTTTTTCATACCAATAGGCGAACAAGCACCCCGTATATAGCCTGTAAGTGGAAGCAACTCTTTCATTGGTATCAAATCGCACTTCTTGTTTCCCGATATTTTAGCAGCCAGCTTTAAATCCACTTCCTTATCACCAGGCACAACGCAAACAAAATGCTTGGTTTTATCACCATACAGCACAAGTGTCTTGAAAACCTGTTCCACATTCTCACTCAGCATATCTGCCACGTGAGTTGCGCTCAAATCATTCTCATCTACCTCGTAAGGGATTAGTTCGTATTTAATTTTGGCTTTGTCTAACAAGCGGGCAACATTGGTTTTATTTATTTTCATCAACCAATCTTTATTAATTTTCTAATTCTTCGCGAAGAAAACGAGGAGTATAGCCCTTGTCGCTTTTTGCAACATCTTCGGGTGTACCACAACTCAATAACTCGCCACCACCTTTTCCACCTTCAGGTCCCATATCAATGATGTAGTCGGACATTTTAATAACATCCAAATTATGTTCAATGATAATTACAGTATTTCCTTTATCTACCAGACGATTTATCACGTTGAGCAACACACGAATATCCTCAAAATGTAATCCTGTAGTAGGTTCGTCAAGAATATAAAGAGTTTTACCCGTATCACGCTTCGCTAACTCAGTAGCCAACTTCACGCGTTGACTTTCTCCACCCGAGAGTGTGGTAGAAGATTGCCCCAACTTAATATATCCCAAACCAACATCTTGAAGTACTTTGATTTTATTAAGAATCTGCGGCACATTTTCAAAAAACTCCACTGCACGATTAATGGTCATATCCAGCACATCGGCAATAGACTTACCTTTATAACGTACCTCAAGTGTTTCGCGATTGTATCTTTTCCCGTGACAAACTTCACAAGGAACATACACATCGGGCAAAAAATTCATTTCAATAGTCTTATAGCCATTTCCCGAACAAGCCTCGCATCTACCACCCGACACATTAAAAGAAAACCGTCCTGGCTTGTAACCCCGTATCTTAGCTTCAGGAAGCCCAACAAACAGGTTGCGAATATCAGAAAAGACACCCGTATAAGTAGCGGGATTAGAGCGCGGCGTTCTGCCCAACGGAGATTGATCCACATTGACTACTTTATCAATATTTTCTAACCCTTCAATACTATCATAGGGCAATGTGTCTTGCAAAGAGCGATAAAACTTCTGCGAAAGGATAGGCTGCAAAGTCCCATTGATAAGAGTAGATTTACCACTGCCCGAAACGCCAGTGACACAAATAAGCTTGCCAAGTGGGAACTCCGCATCCACATTCTTCAGATTATTGCCACGTGCTCCTTTTAGCCAAAGCGATTTACCATTGCCTTTTCTACGCTCAAGTGGTATATCCATTTTCATCTTTCCATTGAGATATTGTGAGGTCATCGTATCTGTTTGCAACATATTTTCGGGAGTACCAGCAAACACAACCTCTCCACCCAATCGTCCAGCCTTGGGTCCCATATCTATCACATAATCGGCAGTAAGCATCATATCTTTATCGTGTTCTACCACAATCACCGAGTTCCCCATATCACGAAGTTCTTTCAATGAATTAATCAAACGCATATTATCCCGTTGATGCAAACCTATACTGGGTTCATCGAGTATATACAGCACGTTGACAAGCTGAGACCCTATTTGCGTAGCAAGACGAATACGCTGACTTTCACCACCTGATAAAGTAGCTGAACCACGATCTAAGCAAAGATAGTCTAAACCGACATCCAATAAAAATTTAAGACGAGTACGTATCTCTTTCAAGATTTCAGTAGCTATTTTCTTTTGTTTATCAGACAAGAAAGAATCCACTGTTTCTAACCATTCACACAACTCGCTTATATCCATATTGGCAAGTTGACTAATGTTTTTATCGTGAATGCGAAAACTAAGAGCCTCTTTGTTTAGTTTAGCTCCGTGGCATTCAGGACATACAGCTGTTTTTGCAAATTGTTCTGCCCACTTTTGTGCAGTAGCCGATGCGTCCTTCTCTTGAAGCATTTGAATGTATTTCACCACACCCTCATACGTTACAAAATAATCGGAAGTAGTCCCTACAACCGAACTCTTTATTTTTATACGTTCGTCAGCTCCATAAAGAATCTCATCAATGGCATCCTCTGATATATCCTTAATTGGAGTCTTTAAAGTAGCTTCATAACGTTCCAATAAAGCTGCTATTTGCCAAAATATCATTGATTGCTTAAATTTACCCAATGGAACAATGCCTCCCTCGTGAATAGAAAGATTACGATCTGGAATTATTTTATTTATATCTATTTGATTGATAACCCCTAATCCTTTGCAACGTGGACAAGCTCCTTGTGGAGAGTTAAATGAAAAATTGTGAGGGGCAGGTTCTTTATAAGATAAGCCCGTAGCAGGATCCATCAACCGCTTGCTATAATGACGAATATTCTTTGCTTCTGCATCCAATATCATTAACAACCCATCACCTTGTCGCATAGCTATTGCTACACTCTGTTTCAGACGTTTGTCATCTTTATCGGTTACCACCATTTTATCAATCACCACTTCAATATCATGATTTTTATAGCGATCAAGTTTCATTCCGTGAGTAATTTCACGTACTTCGCCATCCACTCTTACATAAAGGTATCCTTTTTTGCGTATTTGCTCAAAGAGTTCTTTGTAATGTCCTTTACGAGTTCGAACAAGTGGAGCAAGCATAAATATCTTCTTACCTTTATAATCCTGCAATATTAAATCAATGATTTGTTCTTCGGTATATTTTATCATCGGTTCGGAAGATAGATAAGAGTAAGCTATTCCTGCTCGTGCATAAAGCAAGCGTAGATAATCGTAAATCTCGGTAGTGGTACCAACCGTAGAGCGTGGGTTTTTATTAGTTGTTTTTTGCTCAATAGAAATCACTGGGCTAAGTCCTGTAATCTTGTCTACATCAGGACGTTCTAAGTTACCTAAAAAATTGCGCGCATAAGCCGAAAAGGTTTCTATATAACGCCTCTGTCCTTCAGCAAAAATAGTATCAAAAGCTAATGAAGATTTGCCACTCCCACTTAATCCTGTTATCACAGTTAAGCTATTGCGTGGAATCTCTACATCTATATTTTTTAAATTATGCACACGTGCTCCGTATACATTTATTTGTTCTGTTTCCTGCATAACAATCTAAGTCATCTTAAAATATTAATATCGCCGCGATGATTATAAACTACCCCATCTGCACCAACGGCTTTTACTACAATAAAATAAACACCCTCGGGAACTTGTTTTCCGTGAGCTGTCCCATCCCAACCATCATCAATATTTACTAATCCCCAATGATACATCTTTTGTCCCCATCGATTAAACACGGTTGCCTCAAATTTCACCAGTGACTTATAGGTTACTTTAAACACATCATTTATACCATCTCCATTGGGTGAAAAAGCGTTGGGTATCTTCAATTCTGATTCTGCTATTTGTATAACAAATGATTCTGAGACATCAGTATTATCTGTTTCCATATTTGTCATCAACAAGCGCACATAAAAACGCCCAGATTTATCAAAGGTATAAACTGTTTCCTCATCAAAACGAGTCAGAAAGATAGTTGTAAAATTAGCATCTTCTGAAAAGTTCCACTCAAAACGCAAAAAAGTTGTTGGATTACTGACATTTGCTGAAAACTGAAATTCCAATGGAGCAGCTCCTGTATAATCATCGCCCGCTTGCAGTTCGATAGGCTCTTCAGGAACAGCACCGTTTTCTTGTATAAGAATTGCTATTGGTGCGAGTTCTTGCGCCTTACTCAAACCAAACGGAAAGAGGAGGCACACACATATAATATAGGACAACTTTCTTATAGGCATACTGATTGCAAAATTAATGTTTCCACCTGAAATATAGTCTTAAAGAAAGAGAATATTATTTTCTTAACGCAATTATTGCTAAAATATATAGTGGAAATCGTATCTTTGACGCTCAAAAATCAGAAATCCACATAGAAAAGAATTTAATGAAAACGAACATAAAACGTATACTATTTCTACTGCTTTTTACAGGAATCTGCTCTGCAACTTTATTTGCTCAAGAAAATCAATCCTACATTTTACACACCATTGAAAAAGGACAAAGCCTTTATTCCATCGCAGCGATGTATGGTATTAGTCAAGATGAAATCATTACTATCAATCCAGGATGCAATGAAAAAATATATGCTGGACAATCACTCAGAATACCTCAGAACAAACAACAAAACCAAAACCAGGAAGCTTTTCATACTATCCTACAAGGAGAAACTTTGTATAAGTTGACCACTCTTTACAACATATCAGCTAAGGAAATCTGCGAAGCGAATCCTGGATTAACTGCCGAAAACTTCCGCATAGGACAAGTCATACGTATTCCTAACAGTATTGAAATCGACAAGTCGGCAATTATAGCTCAACAAAATATTGAGCAAGTCTCACCATCCACGTCACAAAATGCTGCACAATCAAAATGCAGAGATATGCATAAGGTTGCTCGCAAAGAAACTATCTTTAGTGTGAGCCGAATGTATGGAATTACAGAACAGGAATTAATAGCCACAAACCCCGAACTTAAAAAAGGTATGAAAAGGGGACAGTGGCTGTGCATACCGCACCCAACAAATAGCGTTACCGACAGACAAAACAATACACAAGGCAGCCTAATTCCGCCTACTAATAGAGAGCTTTTTAAAGAAAATGAAGAAAAACGAAAGGAATATAGCACTATAAAAGCTGCTTTATTATTACCTTTTCTACAAGATAAGCGCATGGTTGAATATTATGAAGGTTTCTTGCTTGCCGTAGATAGTTTAAAACGATCGGGGATTTCTATTGATTTATATGCCTACAACCTAACCGACAATAGTTCTTCACTAAATACGATTTTGGCAAAGGATGAAATGAAGAAAATGAATATTATTTTTGGTCCTGCCCAATCTAAGCACACTAAAAATTTAGCCGCCTTCGCTAAGAAAAACGATATTTGCTTAGTTATACCTTTCTCTTCACGCGAAGACGAGGTATTTAACAACTCAAATGTATTCCTTATAAACACCCCTCAATCATATCTTTATTCGGAAGTATATGACCATTTCACACGTCAATTCAAAAATGCAAACGTAATTCTATTGGATGCGGGCACAGAAGGGACTAACAAAAAAACCGATTTCATTGAAGGTTTGAAACAAGATCTCAAGCAGAAAGATATTTCTTACAAGGCATTACCCGAGACGGCTTCAGTTGAAGGGTTGAAAAGTGTACTTCAAGAAGGAAAGGAAAATATTTTTATCCCCAACTCAGGTAGTGATGTTTCGCTTATAAAAATTATTCCTCAGCTTACACTTCTGGTTCGTGAAAACCCCGAAATGAAAATTCATTTATTCGGTTATCCCGAATGGCAAACCTATACGGTAGACCATTTAGAAAACTTCTTTGAACTGGATACTTATTTCTACTCCTCGTTCTATACCAACAATTTACTACCATCGGCTATCAATTTCACAAATAGTTATCACAAATGGTATAGCAAGGATATGGATAATAGTTTTCCTAAATATGGAATGTTAGGGTTCGACACAGGATATTTCTTTTTGAAGGGCTTAGCTCAATATGGATCAACTTTCGAGAACAATCTTGACAAAATGAATATCCGACCCATTCAAACAGGATTCAACTTTCAACGTGTAAACAACTGGGGAGGCTTTATCAATAAAAAAGCATTCTTCGTTCATTTCACCAAGAATTTTGAATTGGTAAAACTCGATTTTGAATAATTATGAGAAGAACAATAATCACATTGCTATCTACTTTTTCCTTGTTTCTTGTATCTATTGGTGCAAATGCTCAAATAGGAGAACAGCGACATAACTTTGCAGTAGGAATCAATGGTGGAGCCAATTATAGCACGGTAAGTTTTGAGAAGCACCGTGTGAAGCAAAAAGGGCTGATTGGCCCGAACGCAGGTATTACATTACGTTATATTTCCGAAAAATACTTCGCTATGATATGCGGACTTCAAGTTGAGCTTAACTACTCACAGCGTGGCTGGGATAAGAAATTTGAAAACAGTGATGGAACAGAAGATTTATCGAGAGGTTACAAACGGACTATGAATTACTTAGAGCTTCCATTTTTAGCTCATTTGGCTTTTGGCAGAGATGTAGGCGCACAGTTCTTTATCAATCTTGGCCCACAAATAGCCTATATGATAAGCGATACTGAAAATCAATTTGGATTGAGCACCGAAGAACTCGCAATCGAAGAATATGGCAAGAAAATCGAAAACAGATTTGATTATGGAATAGCAGGTGGATTGGGGGTAGAGATACGCACACGCCGTGCTGGAAATTTCCTGATAGAAGGTAGATATTATTTTGGGTTGGCCGATTTCTATAAAAGCGAAAAGAAAGACTACTTCTCTCGATCGGCTCACAGCACCATTACAGCAAAAATCACTTATCTGTTTGATATTAAGAAATAGCGTCAAAATACAATAAAAAGAAATGGGATGAACGCCTAATAGACTTCATCCCATTTTTTATTGCGATATAATTCTTATCTCAATCGATCCACAGCTTGCACCTTCGCTTCATCAGCTCCAATAGCACGCAGTGCTAAATAATTCAATATAATACCAATCAATGGGAAGCAAAGTGCCCAGTGCAATTGGAAGCTATACATATCACCTTTCAGAATAAAATAAAAAGCTACGAATGCCAAGTAATACCCCACCAAAAGGCAAGTAGAGAAAACAGTCATTCTAATTTGTAACATTCTGTTTTTAAACAAGAAGATAGTAGCAAAATCAACAAGGGTAGCCAGCAATAATATACAAAACAAGCCCCAAGTAGATTGATATTCGTTACCCAAAGTCAAACCAAGTGGTTTGAATATATGCGATGCACCATCAGCCTCGATTGCTGTTCCCACAGGCAAACACATTGCAGCAATTAGTAGTCCCGTAACCAATAATAAATATACCGTTTGAATTCGTTGTATCATAATAATAAGTAATAAAGTGATAAAAGTAAAATAGTCAAGCAATAAGAGAGTTATCAACCTACTACTTGACTATTATTTTGTTTTTCTGAAAGTTGCTCCGAAAAAGAACGTTGTTTTACTGCAATCTTTCTTTTTCTTTAGCAGGATTTCTATAATAAATCTTACCCTCGATATACTCTTGCGTTGCAATCAATGTTGGCTTTGGAAGCTTCTCATAATAACGAGAAATTTCGATTTGCTCTCTGTTTTCAAAAACCTCTTCCAAATTATCATTGTAAGAAGCAAACTCTGCAAGTTTCTTTGAAAGATCGTTTTTTATTTCCACGCTAATTTGATTAGCGCGTTTAGAGATAATCGCTACAGTTTCATAAATATTACCTGTATCTGCGCTCAATTCCATCATATCGCGCGTAACGGTATTCGACGGAGCATTCGTTTTTTTGTAATCCATAAATATATCTATCTAATTTATTTAATCTTTTATTGCTTTTTGAGAAGCATCGAATATCTTTTCTGCCTCTTTTAAATGCTTGCTTTCAGGAAATTCATTTTTGAACGCGTAATATTCATCGATAGTGTCACGAAAACGTTCTTGTTTTTTCTCTTCGATACTGTTGATAGCCATTTCGTGTTTGGCTCTCAGCACCAATATCGAAAGCTCTTCGCGATGATGCGTATAAGGATAATCTTTCAAAGCATTTTGTGCTGTTATTACACAAGCCTCATAATTATTTCCCAAATAGTTTCCTAAGTTATAATAAAGCTTCGCCGAAAGGTAGTCTTTCATCACCAATTTATCTTGCAAAGCAAATATCATCTGCTGCGATTCTTGTTTTTTATCACTCGACGGATAGTATTCTAAGAACTTTTGCATCTGTTGAATAGCAGCATAAGTCCCCGATTGATCCAAACGTGCTTCTGGAGTATCCAAATACAAAGCTTTTCCTGCGTGAAAGCTCGCCAACTCCGTAAATGTGCCACGAGGATAAGTATTGCAATAGGTGATAAATGTTTGGGCAGCGGTTGAATAATCTTTCTGATTATAATAACTCATCCCCAACATATAGAGTGATTCTTCCGCTTTATCAGTACCTTTCAAAATGGTAATCAATTCGTTCAGCAGAGTGGATGCACGTCCATACTGTCCTTTTGCAAAGTAGTTTTTGGCAGCCTCGTATTTGTATTCGTAATCTGTACTTTTCAGCAACTTATTGTATTCGCCACAAGAAGAGAGCGAAGCTGCTATCAATAAAGAAATGATGATATTTTTCTTCATGCTATTTTTAAATAATGCGCAAAGTTAAAGATTCGGATGAAATAAACCAATTAATAATGTTTTTTTAATATAAAAAGAGCTTTTAACGAATCTATTTCAGCCGATGGATAGAGGGTTACAAAAGAATTGGACACAAATCTCACAAATCCTATAATTGTATGATATATATAGGATTTATAAGATTCGTGTCCGACAAAGTTTTTCAGCTTGCAATTTAGAGTTTATACAAATCGTTTGCAGCAAGCAACTCTACTTTCTTATCTTGCAGCACCCTGATGCAATTCTCCATATCATTGGGACGGATTATTACGTTGGCGGTATCACCATTGGCAAACGAATACATATATTCAATAAAAACGCCTTCATTCGAAAGAAACTTCAGCACTCGTGCTAATGCACCTGGAATATTCGGACAATTGATACCCACCACATCGGTGATATTTACTGCAAAATGATTTGCCTTCAAAGCATTGTAAGCTCTATCGGGTTCTGAAACAATACCACGTAATATTCCAAAATCTGAGTTCTCGGCGATGCACAGTGCAGACAAGTTGATTCCTTCGTTTGCTAACACCTCGGTGACTTCTGTTAGGCGACCCGATTTATTTTCCAGAAAAATTGAAAGTTGTTTTGCTACCATATCTTTTAATTTTTAAAGTTTCTATTATCTATTACACGCTTCGCTTTTCCGGTGCTACGCTCTATAGTGCGTGGTTCTACCAGTTTCACATCTACTCCCAAGCCCAACACACTTTGCAAACGTGCTGTCAATTTCTTTTTCAGCGCAAGCATTTTATTTATCTCATCCGAATAGAAATCTTCACGCACTTCTACTTGCAGCTCCATTGTATCGGTATTGTTCTTGCGGTCTACAATCAGTAGATAATGTGGTTCAAATTCAGGCAATTCTAAGATAACGGATTCGATTTGTGTAGGGAACACATTGACTCCACGAATGATAAGCATATCATCACAACGTCCTAATATGCGCTCCATACGCACCAACGTGCGTCCGCATTTACATTTGTCGTAATGCAGTGTTGTCAAGTCTTTGGTGCGATAGCGAAGCAATGGCATCCCCTCTTTAGTTAGATGTGTAAATACCAACTCGCCCATTTCGCCTGGTGCTACGGGCAAATTCGTTTCAGGATTAATTATTTCAGGGAAATAATGATCTTCGTTTAAGTGAGTACCATCTTGATATTCGCATTCATAACCAACACCCGGCCCTGCTACTTCGCTTAACCCATATATATCATAGGCTTTTATATCCATTTTCTCTTCAATCTCTTTGCGCATATTTTCAGTCCACGGCTCTGCACCAAACACACCCACCTTCAACTTGAAATCTTCGCGTGGCAGGCCCGAATCTTTGATTGCATCTGCCAAGTAAAGAGCATAAGAAGGTGTACAACACAACACGGACGAGCCAAAGTCGTGCATCAATGTTATTTGTTTTTCGGTGTTTCCGCTCGACATAGGTATCACCGATGCACCAATATTTTCGGCTCCTTGATGTGCGCCAAGCCCACCTGTAAACAAACCATAGCCATATGACACTTGAAATATATCTTTACTATCTGCACCATAAGCGGTAAAAGCTCTCGATACACATTCCGTCCACGAAGACAAGTCTTTGCGGGTGTAGCCTACTACTGTGGGTTTGCCCGTAGTGCCCGACGATGCGTGGATTCGTACAATCTGACTCATCGGAACGGCACACAATCCAAATGGATAGTTGTCGCGCAAGTCGTGCTTAGTGGTAAAGGGAAGTTTCACAATATCGTCAATGGTTTCGATATCATCGGGTGTGATACCTAACTCCTGCATTTTCTTGCGATAGAAAGGAGTGTTGTGATAGACGTGCTCTACAATTTTCTTTAATCGAATGCCTTGAACCTTACGAAGTTCTTCGCGATCCATGCACTCAATGGTTTCATTCCAAATCATGTTCTTCGTTGCATTAATATTTGTATTCTTTCTGTAATATCCTTTAGGATAACTGACTTGCAAAGTAAATAATTTATTTAAGAAAAACAGGATTATGATTCAAAAAGTTAGCATTCATCAAGCAATTTGTTTTTTGGAAAACCAAATCGTCAGGTTGAATATCAAATAAGAACAAATCGGTTGTCAACCATTCACATCTATCAAAATAAACATTCACATTTATCAGACGAATTATTAACACTTATCACACACGTTGTTTAGAAGATTAAATTGAAGCCACAACGTAGTAAATAATTAAAAAAACATTTGTCCATACAACTTTTTTTTCTGAATATTGTCTCCTTAATATATAGAGGCTAAAAGAGCAATATGAAATTTGAATTAACATCTGCATATAAACCCACAGGTGACCAACCCGAGGCCATCGCCCAACTTACAGAAGGTATAAAACAAGGTATTCCAGCGCAAACATTGTTGGGGGTGACAGGATCGGGCAAAACATTTACCATCGCCAATACCATTGCCAACATCAACAAACCTACACTAATATTGAGCCACAACAAAACATTGGCCGCACAACTTTACAGTGAGTTCAAAGGTTTTTTCCCAAATAATGCAGTAGAATATTATGTATCCTATTACGATTATTACCAACCCGAAGCCTATCTACCCAGTTCGGATACCTATATAGAAAAAGATCTCGCTATAAACGACGAAATAGATAAACTCCGATTGGCAGCTACATCGGCTTTGCTATCGGGCAGAAAGGATGTGGTTGTGGTTTCTTCGGTGTCGTGCATCTACGGAATGGGAAACCCCGCCGATTTTTATGAAAACGTTATCGAGGTGCAACGCGGAAAGATGCTTGATAGAAACGTTTTTCTTCGCCGCTTGGTAGACAGCCTTTATACACGAAACGACTTGGACTTGAGTCGAGGTAACTTTCGTGTAAAGGGTGATACTGTTGACATCTATTTAGCTTATTCTGACAATATATTGCGAGTAACCTTTTGGGGCGACGAAATAGATGGTATCGAAGAGTTAGATCCTTTGTCTGGCATCACACTTGCCACGTTTGATACTTATAAAATTTATCCTGCCAATCTTTTTATGACAACCAAAGAAGCTACCAAGCGCGCCATTCATCAAATTGAAGATGATTTGACAAAGCAAGTAGCTTATTTTGAATCGATAGGAAAAGAATATGAAGCCAAAAGGCTGTATGAGAGAGTTACATACGATATGGAGATGATTCGTGAGTTAGGCCATTGTTCAGGAATCGAAAACTATTCGCGCTACTTTGACGGACGTGCGCCAGGCACTCGTCCTTATTGCTTACTCGATTTCTTCCCCGACGATTTCTTGATTGTAATTGATGAAAGCCACGTAAGCGTACCACAAATCCGTGCGATGTATGGTGGCGACCGTGCTCGCAAAACAAATTTGGTGGAATATGGCTTTCGTTTGCCTGCAGCGATGGACAATCGCCCTTTGAAATTCGAAGAATTTGAGACAATAGCAAAAGAGGTGATTTACGTTAGTGCTACTCCTGCCGATTATGAATTGGTACAATCGGAAGGCGTGGTAGTGGAACAAGTGATTCGACCGACTGGTTTGCTCGATCCCATTATTGAGGTGCGTCCCAGCCTCAACCAGATAGACGACTTGATGGAAGAGATACAACAACGAATAGAAAAAGACGAGCGAACACTCGTTACTACACTAACCAAACGTATGGCAGAGGAATTGACCGAGTACCTATTGAACAACAATGTGCGTTGCAACTACATACACAGCGATGTAGACACATTGGAACGTGTAAAAATTATGGATGATTTACGGCAGGGTCTCTACGATGTGCTGATTGGAGTAAACCTATTGCGCGAAGGATTGGACTTGCCTGAAGTGTCATTGGTAGCTATTCTCGATGCGGACAAAGAAGGCTTTCTACGTTCGCACCGCTCGCTTACGCAAACAGCAGGGCGCGCTGCACGCAATGTTAATGGAAAGGTAATTATGTATGCCGATAGAATAACCGAAAGTATGCAGCTCACCATCGACGAAACCAATAGAAGACGTGAAAAACAACTCGCCTACAATGAGGCGCACGGCATCACCCCACAGCAAATTAAAAAAGCACGCAATTTGGTTGTATTTGGAACGAACGCCTCCGAAGAGACTGAGGGAAATAGAGATAGATATGCTTATGTAGAGCCTACAAAAACAGATGTAGCAGCCGACCCGATAATGCAATATATGTCGAAGCCGCAGTTGCAAAAAAGCATTGAGCGCACACGAAAGTTGATGCAAGAAGCTGCCAAGAAATTAGAGTTTATAGAAGCAGCACAATACCGAGACGAATTATTGAAGATGGAAGATTTATTAAAAGAAAAACAATAAAATGGCGATTGTCTATTTTGTATCCACTCGCCATTTCATTAGCTATTTCATCATTTTATCTCTTCATCATTCACAACAACATCTTTTATCGATAAGCCTTTAATATACTCTTTATGGATAGTCCCATCTTTTGTGGCTTCGATTCGTAATCCCTCAAAAGAAAAGTCATTCAATTCGTATTGATCAGAAGCATCTACATTGAAAAACGTTTCACATACCAAGTTGATGTTTCGCATTGTCACGTGCGACGAATAGGATTTAGGCATTTCTTCTTGCCCTTTCAAATCAAAGAATTGTGTCCACGGGCGAATGTATAGAAAGTTGCGTGCTTCTCCCTTTACATCTTCTACCAACACGTACTCGTAGTTCTGAGGTGTGTCAGGACGCATCTTTAACCATAGCAAACGAGCCGCACGCTCTTTAATTACGCAACGTCTCATTACGATATTACGACTATGCAAACATTCACTGCCAAATGTCAGAGCACTATGACAAAAACCAAATGTGCAGTCTTCTATAATGATGTTGTTGTTGCCTCCATTATTAGAATCTTCGTTGGCAGTAGGGCCTTTTCCTCCCTTTAAGGCTATGGCATCATCATTCACAGACATATAACAATCTTTTATAAGTACATTGGTGCAAGCATCTATATCTACGGCATCAGTACTTGGAGCTTTCACGGGTTCAGAAGGAGAATAGATATAAAGCCCCAGTAACTTTACGTTTTCGCATTTATACAAGTGGGTTGTCCAAAAAGGAGAATTTTCCAATCGTACTCCAGACAATTGCACATTTTTGCTATTAGAGATGTAGACCAATCGTGGACGTAGTTCGTCTATATTGGTGCAATTGGGATTTACAGCGCGACGTTGCCAAAAAGATTTCCAGTACCTCAACCCATTTCCATTGATTGTACCTTTGCCGCTGATAGTAAACCCATCTACACCATCGGCATTTATCAACGCTGCAAAATAATCAAGTGTTTGCCCCTCGATACGAGTTTTCATTACTGGAAAATGACTGATATCGTCACTCCCTTTGATTACTGCCCCTTCTTCTAAATATAAATGTGTGTGAGGTTTGAAAAAGAGCGAACTTGTAAGATAGACTCCTTTCGGAATCAGCACAACTCCCCCACCCGCTTCGGCTGCTTGATCTATCACAGCTTGAAGTTGTTCGGTTTGAAGCTTGGTGCTATCATTGATTACACCAAAATCAGTCACTCGATACTGTTTGCCCAACTCACGCAATTTGATGTTTTTAGTCTCTCTAAACCATTGCGGTATGGGCGAACCATCAGGAAATGTATCTTTTGCATTCATTTGTGTGACAAAAAGTAATAGAAACACCATTGCCACACACCTATTCAATAGTTGTGTCATATTGTATTCACACCTTGCAAGCTTATTTATTTTCTTTATATACAAAATACTTAAAATCGGCATAAGCTTTTGATTGTGCCTCTTTGGCTACGGCAAACAAACCGATATAGGTACCAGTAAAGCCTCCATTGGTTTCGGTGCTCAGGTAGCGTGTGTCTATTCTACCTATGGGTTGATATTCGCCATTATTGAGCGAACAAGCAAATTGATAATCGTTATTTGTACCTGTCACTTGAAGCGTAATTGTTTTTACTACTTTAGGCAATTCAGCTTCTCGTTCTATATGAGTGAGCTTGCCCATACGGTAACGTAGCACAATGGCTTGCTTATTTTTGGCAAGTTGCTTCAGATAGAAATCGTAATGAGCTTGATTGTTACGATATATTGTCACACCAGCCTCATCTCCTGCCATCGCTTCGTGCAGACTAAGTGCTGTGCGAGCCACAAAAGAGATGTGTTCTTGTCGCCTACCCACGAATGTAAGAGTGTCCACATCATCGAGTGTAAATGTGGTGGCACGTAGGCGCAACAGGCTATCACCTTCAAGTACTTGATAATTTCCCAAAGCAGGATTGCGTAAATAATTCCACTCAAATCCCAGTTGTGGCTTGCTGAACCAAGTGATGGTGTCGGCTTTTGCCACTGATTGCAAGGGTAAAGTAGGTACATCCATCTCAAGTTGAATGGTTCCATCGCCATTGATTACAGGCCAAGCGTTTTTATCCCAACGGACAGGAGCTAAAAATGTTTCACGCCCCAACAGATGATGTAGTCCGCTTTGAGGGCGAAAACCCAAACAAACCGTCCACCACGATCCATCGTGTGCTTGCACGAAATCTGCGTGTCCAATACCTTGAATTGGGTTGTATTGTGCATTCATATTAATATGTGTCAAAATGGGATTGGCTGGGTTGGCTTCATAAGGTCCATATATATTTTTGCTTCGGGCAATGGTGACATTATGTCCATACTCTGTGCCACCTTCTGAAATCATCAGATAATACCAGCCATCCTTTTTGTAAATATGAGGTCCTTCAGGGTAACGTCCTCCTGTCCCACTCCATATCGCCTTTCGAGGAGCCAAGATTTCGCCAGTTTGCGGATTGATTTCACAAAGATAAATAGTATTGTCGGGGTTTATCGTCAAATAGCACTTGCCGTCTTCAAAGTAAAGTGAGGGGTCGATACCGGGCACGTTAATCCAAACAGGCTCAGACCATTCACCGGCCGGATCTTTGGTGTGTACCAAAAAGTTTCCTCGTCCTGTGACATTGGTTGTCACCATATAAAAAGTGCCATCGTGATACCGTAAAGTTGGCGCATAAATACCTCCCGAAGGGCCTATTTTTTCTAACGACAACTGCGAAGGACGTGTCAGGCAATGACCTATTTGTTGCCAATTCACTAAATCTTTACTGTGATAGATAGGTACACCTGGAAAAAACTCAAAACTACTATTCACTAAGTAATAGTCGTTTCCTACTCTGCAAACACTGGGATCGGGATGAAAGCCCGAAATAACAGGATTTTGGTATCCTTGAGCCCAACCCAAAGCGGCTACCCAAAAAGCCAAAAGCATAAATGTGATTTTCCTCTTCATTTTATTGAGATTTTACGTTTAGATTCAATAGGTATTATCGTGATTTAACACACAGTCAATTACAAAAGTAAACTTTTTAGTTGAAAGGGAAAATCAAACCATTAATAATTGAGAAAATAACTCTTCATAATTGAGATGTAAACTGTTAATATTTAGCACGTCAACTATAAAGATCGGAAGAGCACACGTCTGAACTCCAGTCACGAGATTCCATCTC
>CAMTPA010000066.1 GCA_947074275.1 uncultured Bacteroides sp. | reverse complement strand
TTTTTCCATAATGTGAAAACTTTTATAAATCCATAACAATATATGTAAACTGAATATTGCAATTTTCAATAATAAACTTCTACTTTTGTTTGTTATAGCAATATGTGTACTAATAATATATGTAGGGATGAAGATTATAAATTTAAGTGAGTCAAACTCTATTCTGAATCAGTATGTGTCAGAAATTAGAAATGTAGAAGTGCAGGGTGATAGACTGCGATTTCGCCGCAATGTAGAGCGTATAGGTGAAATTATGGCTTATGAAATGAGTAAAACGTTTTGTTATTCTGTTAAAGAAGTTCAAACTCCTCTGGGCATTTGCAAAGTTTCTGTTCCCAATAATCAAGTGGTGATAGGTACTATTCTCAGGGCGGGGCTTCCTTTTCACCAAGGGTTCTTAAATTATTTTGATAATGCTGAAAATGCGTTTGTTTCTGCTTATCGAAAATACAAAGATACGTTAAGATTTGATATACACGTGGAATATCTTGCGTCGCCACGCATAAGTGGCAAAACACTCATTATTACCGACCCGATGCTTGCTACGGGGGGTAGTATGGATTTAAGTTTTCAGGCAATGCTGACTAAAGGAAAACCTGCCGAGATTCACGTGGCTTCTATTATAGCCAGCCAACCTGCGGTGGAGTTTATCGCAAGCAAGTTTCCCGAAGATAGAACAACCATTTGGTGTGCGGCTATCGACCCCGAAATAAACGAGCACTCTTATATCGTTCCGGGCTTGGGCGATGCTGGCGATTTGATGTATGGCGAGAAAGAGTAACTATTTCCTTCTTTTAGCAGCTTTGAAATATTTGTAAGCTTTTAAGCTTGTCAAACCAATAGCAAATGAAATGGAGGTTATTAATGCGTTCTTCAGATTGAAGTTATCAAAGTAAAGCAAGTTCATAATATAACAGAACAGGAGAGAAAAAGAAATACTTACAATGAATAGAGTTGTCATTTTTATGATTTTGGCTCTCATAGTTTTTGAGTATTAACGTATAAATGTGTATTTCAGCTGTATAGCTTGATTTAAAAAGAGCGATTGTGTATTATGTTAAAACACAACCGCTCTTTCATTTTATCTGTAGAAACGAATTACTTCACTTCCCAAGTTTCGTTAGTCATTAGCAGTTCGTTGAAGTTATGATACTTCTTTTTGCTTTTTACCTCTTCTATTTGTTCTACTACCGCAGCGTCATAAGTTGGAGCATCTACATCACGAATCACACCAAGGGCAATTGGGAAATCGGGACCTTGCATCAAAGCAAGATGTAGTTGCAGGGTATGGTCTTCGCAGTGAGCGTCGTGTACTAATAAATCAGCTTCGGTCACTCCGTTTTCGCCTATCTTCACCACTTTCAAGCCAAAGCCTTCTTGCATCAATCCATATTCGCGTTCTGCGCCAAAAATCATTGGTTTACCGTGTTCTAAATAGATTGCGTTTTTGGCGCGTCCTTCCTTAGTAGCTACACTTTCGTGTGTGCCGTCATTAAAAATGATACAGTTCTGAAGGATTTCTACAACTGATGCACCTTTATGATTAGCTGCTTTTTTCAATACATCTATCGAAGCTGCGCCATCTACTGCTACACAACGAGCAAAAAAGCGACCACGTGCGCCAAATGTTAATTCAGCGGGATAAAACGGATCTTCTACTGTGCCAAATGGAGATGTTTTGCTTACAAATCCACGTTCCGAAGTAGGCGAATATTGTCCTTTAGTCAAGCCATAGATGCGGTTGTTGAGCAAAAGCATATTCATATCTACATTGCGGCGTACGGCGTGAATAAAGTGATTGCCACCAATGGCAAGGCCGTCGCCATCACCCGACACCTGCCATACGGTTAGGTTGGGGTTTGCCACTTTTACACCTGTTGCAATGGCTGCTGCACGTCCGTGTATGGTATGAAAGCCATAAGTGTTGACATAATAGGGCAAACGCGATGAACATCCAATGCCCGATATTACGGCAATATCTTTTGGTGCAGCTCCAAGTTCGGCCATCGCCTTGTGAAGCGAATTTAAGAAAGCGTGGTCGCCACATCCTGGACACCAGCGTGGTTGTCCAAATTTGTAATCTTGTACTGTATAGGTTGTTTGGCTCATCTTCTTATTCCTCCATTAATTTAGTGAATGCTTCTACAAGTTCTTTAGTAACGAAAGGTTGTCCCTTCACTTCGTTGAACTGGCTTACCATCAATCCTGGGATTTGCATGCGCAGGTATCCTGCAAACTGACCCAAGTTTTGTTCCGCAACTACGATATTCTTGAATTTCTTCAAGACCTCAGTCGTGTTTTTGGGCAATGGATTGATGTATTGGAATTGTGCCAATGCCACTTTTTTGCCAGCTGCGCGCATTTCGTCCATAGCAGCGTGTAGGTTGCCATAGGTGCCTCCCCAACCTACAATGAGCAAATCGGCATCTTGGTCGCCCTCCACTTCAAGATCAGGGATGCAATCGGCAATCTTGTCTACTTTAGCTTGACGCAATTGTGTCATTAAGTTGTGATTTTCGGGGTCGGTAGAGATTACGCCATTGGCATTGCTCTTTTCCAATCCGCCGATGCGGTGCATAAACCCTTCTGTGCCCGGCACCGCCCAATAGCGAACGCCAGTCTTTTCATTTCGTTTGAAAGGTGTCCAGCTTCCTTGCATATCGGGAGTTACATAAGGAGGAGTGATTGATGGATACTCATCCAAATTTGGTAGATGCCAAGCAGCCGAACCATTTGCGATAAATGCGTCGGTCAGTAGCACAACAGGTGTCATATGCTCTACCGCTATTTTACAAGCCATATAAGCAGAGTCGAAACAATTGGTAGGTGATGTAGCGGCAATCACAGGCATTGGGCTTTCGCCGTTACGTCCGTAAAGGGCTTGTAGCAAGTCGCCTTGCTCCGATTTGGTGGGAAGACCCGTAGAAGGACCGCCACGCTGTACATTTACAATAACCAAAGGAAGTTCGGCAATCACGGCCAAGTTCATCGCTTCGCTTTTAAGGCATACACCAGGGCCTGATGTGGTAGTGATGGCAAGGTCGCCTGCAAAAGCTGCGCCAACAGCCGATGCGCAACCTGCGATTTCATCTTCGCATTGCACGGTTTTTACACCAAGCGATTTGTGCTTAGCCAATTCGTGCAAAATATCTGTGGCAGGAGTGATGGGGTATGAACCAAGAAACAGTTCAAGCCCTGCTTTTTCGGCTGCTGCAATAGCACCGTAGGCAGTAGCCTTGTTTCCGTTCACATCCATATAAAGCCCTTTAGCTTTAGGCTCTTTGCTTTCTATTCTATAAGTCGAAGTAGATGCGTGGGTGTTTGCGCCATAATTGTATCCATCATTTAGCACCTTGATGTTGGCGTCCGCTATTTGTGGTTTCTTGGCAAATTTTTCACGAAGCATCTCCTCGGCTATTTTCAAATCGCGGTTGAACAGCCAGCAAACCAATCCCAATGCAAACATATTTTTGCAGCGAAGCATCGATTTGTTATCCAATCCAGAGTCTTTTAGGCTCTCTTTGCACATCGACGAAATGGGTACTTCCATTACCTCTTGTTTGATGTTTAGCTCTTCAAACGGGTTGTCGGTTTTGAATTGTGCTTTTTCCAAATCTTTTGCAGCAAACGAGTCACTATCGGTGATGATAAGACCATCGGGACGGCAATATTGAACCTGTGTTTTGAGTGCAGCCGGATTCATTGCTACCAACACGTTGCAACTATCACCCGGAGTGAACACTTTGTTTGCGCCAATATGTACCTGAAAGCCCGATACACCAGTCAATGACCCTTGCGGAGCGCGAATGTCGGCTGGATAATCGGGGAATGTACAAATGTCGTTTCCCACCGTAGCCGATACATTCGAGAAGATGTTTCCAGCAAGTTGCATCCCGTCGCCAGAGTCGCCAGAGAAGCGAACTACCACTTCTTCCAATTCTTTAACCATCATTTCGTCTGCCATAACTTTTTTCGTTTCTTATGTTTAAATCAAAAAGATAAATATAGCTTTTTGCATTCCCTATCAGAGTGATTTGGGAGGTTGTTTTAAACAATGCTAATATGTGCAAAAAGCTCTGCAAAGTTCGCAAAGTTAAATGATTTGGCAAAATCTTTTCAATGTAATCTAATCGCTACTATCAAAAGAATTGTTTGCTTTTACGATTTTGCTCTGTTAATTGAGAGTGAGAAGCGTAAATATGATATAAATGAGTGATTTTTGTGTTATTTTGTTAGCGTAGCTTGGGCTTTAAATTAACGATATGTTCGTTTTATGTCCATAAAAAGGCGGAAATGGTTTCAAAATGCAATATTGTGTTTGCAAAATGCGCTTTTATGTCACGCTTTTGTGCGTATATGCTTATATTCTTGTTGTCTTCTCATTGTAGAGTCGCTATTTGAGTTAATGTATATAATATATGTGTACTCTGTTGTTGCAATATTAGCAGAATGAGCTATCTTTGTCGCGCTTTTCATAATGAGGAGCATTTTGTGTTGCCTCTGTAGTTCAACGGATAGAATAGAAGTTTCCTAAACTTTAGATACGAGTTCGATTCTCGTCGGAGGTACTAAAGGATTATGTTAATCAACTGATTATCATAGTTCTTTTTTTATGCTTTTGTGTGTTGCTCGGCAAAATACGTAATTGTATAATCTGCAGAAGTTGTAGTAATTAAAAAGCCCCAAAAGTTATTGTCTAACTTTTGGGGCTTTTTAGTTATTGCTTTATTTTGAGGTGGTACCACCAGGAATCGAACCGGGGACACAAGGATTTTCAGTCCTTTGCTCTACCAACTGAGCTATGGTACCATATCGTTTGTCTTAGCGGGTGCAAATATACGCCTTTATTTTAAAGTTCCAATAGTAAAAGGCATAAATATTACATTTTCTGTAACATTTATGCCTTTTTTCTTATTTTTCTATGCTAAACACTATGTTTTAGGGGTATCCGAAGCATCTGTTGGTGACGGTGCTATGTCTGGTTTGGGTGCAGCAGTAGAAGCATCTACAGTAGACGAACTTGTTGCAGGTTGTGCAGTGTTTTGTTCTTCCCAATGGAATGGTTCAAATGTGCTGTTGGGTTCTACCCACGATGGTTTTCTCATTGCATAGATGATAAATGGAAGAATTACCATAATAACACATCCAGCAATTAATACAGCATACCATACTACGTTGCTACCAGTTGCAATTTGGCTGGGAGGGATAAAACTCAATACAAAAGCAAGCAATGAACCTAAAAAGCCAACACCGCCAATAATCCAAATCAGGCCATTGCCTTTTTTGCCAATGCGGAATGGACGCTCTTTGTCCTTCATATTATATCTCAATCGGATAGCTCCTGTAAACATCAACATATACATAATAAGGTATAGAAGAACTGTGAGCTGAGAAAGAATTTGGTAGAAGCTTTGCACAGATGGCATTACTACAAACAGAAGACTTAATAATGTTACAACAATTCCTTGAATATAAAGAATGTTCTTTTGCACACCAATCTTGTTGGTTTTTTGCAAGAATGGAGGAAGATAACCTGCACGACCTACTGCAAACAAACCTTTTGATGGGCCTGCTACCCAGGTAAGTACGCCTGCCAATACTCCAAATGCAAGTGCTATGGCAATGATTGGAGACAACCAGGATGCGTGTATGTAGCGGAAATAGTTATCGAATCCTACCAATAAGCTTTGGGTAAGATTAATGTCTTTTTGTGGGATGATGATGCCCAATGCAAATGTTCCTAAAACAAAAACTACTACGGTGATGATAGCACCTATAAATATTGCTTTCGGATAGTTCTTAGATGGGTTTTGCATATCTTTCACGTGTACACCGCCCATCTCCATACCAGCATAAAACAAGAAGATACTCGATGCAAGAACCAAATTGTCTACGTTGCTAAGATCGGGAAAGAAGTCGCCGTCGAAGTTCATACTTGATTGTCCACCTGTGGCAAGATAGATAATGGCAAGTATAATTAAAATACCAGCAGGAATGATTGTTCCAACCATGCCACCTACTTTGGCTACTTTTCCTACCCATTCCAACCCTTTTAGTGAAATGAAAGTGGCCAGCCAATAGATAATAAGCACCACAACAAGGGTGTAGATTTTATTGTCTGCCATAGCCATATCTTTGGTTCCGTCCATTCCGATAAATGCGAGAGATACTGCACCAAATGTAAGTACAGTAGGATACCAAATGGTACTTTCAATCCATTGTAGCCAGATAGCCAAGAATCCTAAACGCTTTCCGTAAGCTTCGCCTACCCAGCGAAATACTCCTCCTTGTTTGTCTTGAAACATAGCTGCAAGCTCTGCTGCAACAAATGAGGTTGGGATTAAGAATACGATTGCAGCAAAAAGGTAATAGAAGGCCGAACTGAGTCCGTATTCGGCTTCGGCTGGTAGTCCACGTAGCGACACTACAGCTGTTACATTCATAATAGCCAAGGTAAATACCCCCAGCTTTACGGTTTGTTTAATATTTGCCATAAGTTAAGGTTTAAATTAAATATTCGTTCAAGTTTATTAAATAACAATTATTAAGGCAAGTTGTTTTTATAAAAAACGAGATATTACTAATAAAGCCAAAATCCCTTGTGCTTAGGTCTTTCTAAGCTGTTGTTAAGTCTTTTCCTTTTGAGTGGTTTTGCTTGTTCTTATTAAACAAAGCCTTTGTTTCCCTTGTTTTTATCCTACATTAATACAAACTGGCATATTAAATAATCGCTTATGAAATTAGAATCTCTATCGCAGCATAAAAGAGGCATATTCTTGGGTGTTCTGCATATTATTATCTTGCTTCTATCTCTTTTTCTTATCATTAGTATCTCTATTGATACGTATAAGGGGACGCAATTCTATATGCAAACATCTTATATGAAGGTGCAGTTTTGGATTTGTGTATGGTTTCTATTTAGTTTTTTTCTGGAGCTTCTGTTTACTGAACGAAAATGGCATTATGTGTGGACTCATTTTTTGTTCTTTCTCATTTCTATACCATATATTAATATAATCAATTATTTCGGGTGGACATTCTCTGCCGAAACCACCTATTTGATTCGCTTCATTCCTTTGGTGCGCGGGGGGTATGCTTTGGCCATTGTAGTGGGGTGGCTTACTTACAATAAAGCTTCAAGTCTTTTTATCTCTTACCTCACGATGCTTTTTGCTACTGTCTATTTTGCGAGTTTGGCTTTCTATGTACTCGAAAGCAAGGTGAACCCTTTGGTAAACGGTTATGGGGATGCTTTGTGGTGGGCTTGTATGGATGTAACTACGGTGGGATCTAACATCAATGCGATGACTATTACAGGCAGGGTGTTAGCCGTGCTTTTGGCGGCACTTGGGATGATGATGTTTCCTATCTTTACGGTATATGTCACCGATATGGTGCAGAATGCCAATAAGCGAAAAAATATGTATTATAAGAAACAGGAAATGGCGGCCGAGTCGGCCGACTCGGATGAAGTGGCTAATAAGGCTAACAGTGTTGATGCAACAAAAAATACATCTGCTCCAGTTGCATCAAGTAGTTCGGATACTCAACCAAAACCTGTGCAATAAATAGGGTGCAATGCTATAATAAAAATAAGAGGGTATGTTTTCATAAACACACCCTCTCTTAATAAATTGAGATAGAAACAGAACTATTCAACAATTGCAATCTGCTTTCCGTTGAATACATTCAAACCTAATTTATTCATCACATATTTTATTGCCAACTGAGCTTTTACAGAGTTGCCTACCTCATCGATGGGAGGTGCAAATGCTGAAATGCCCATCACTCCCGGCAATACTCCCATTACTCCGCCACCTACACCCGTTTTAGCAGGTATGCCCGATGTGTACATCCAGTCGCCCGAATGTTCGTAGAAGCCTACTGTGGCTATGAGCGAAGTCACTGGCGCTGCAAGTTCTTCGTTGAATGCTTGCTTTTTGGTAACTGGGTTCAAACCGCCGTTGGCTATGGTTGCGCCTGTAATGGCAAGCTGAGTAGCAGTAACACCAAGCGAGCATTGGCGAGTATATAAGTCGAGTGCCATTGGTGGATCGTCGTATATGCGACCGTAGTTTTTCAACAACCACGCAATAGAACGGTTGTTGTAATTGGTATCCGATTCCGATTTGTATAGTTCGTCCAATAATTTGGGTGCAGAGCCACAAAGATTGGTGATGTTGTCCACAATGGCACTCCATTTCTCGTCCGATTTGCCTATGGGCTGAACCATTGAACAAGCCGATATAGCCCCAGCATTCACCAAAGGGGTAGAGGGGTGTTCGTTTTCGAGCAAGATAGCAAATATTGAATTGAATGGTAGTCCCGTAGCATCAGCTCCAATCATTTCTAATACTTTTTCGGCTCCATATTGTTGTAGAATTAAGATGGCTGTATGCACTTTCGATACCGATTCGATACCAAAAGCATAGTCTGTGTCGCCCACGGTAATGGTTTCGCCATTGAGTAAACACACGCTGATACCAAACAAATTTTTGTCTATGTTGGCAAGAAATGGAATGTAATCGGCATTCTTACCATCCGTGTTGTTTTTTATCTCGGCATAAGCTTGCTGCACCACTTCCTTGATTTGCGATATAGATATATTTTTAGTCATATCTTTTTGTTTTAAAAAACAGATAGGGCGATGCCTTTTTACAACATCACCCTACCACGTTATTATTGATTCTTATTTTTTATCGGCTTTGCGACGACCGTTGTGGTTGAACTTGGTAGGAGTTATTTTCTCGTTCTTGTTCATCGCAATACGTGTCGTGGTGGGATACTCTAATTTATCCAAAGCTGCAACAGCATTCTTGATATCGCCCAATAACATATCTGCCATATCGCGGTTGAAGCCCATACGTGCTACTACGCGCATCACAACGAAGTTTTCCAATGTGTCGGGCAGTGTGTATGCAGGAACCATCCAGCCACTTTGTGCCAATTTATCTTGCAAGTCGTATAGAGTCCAATTTGCTTTTTTGTCATATTCAGGCTCCATATACCATATAAACAATGGGTTCACCACATCAGGAGAGTAATTCTTGAACTGAGGAATCTTGGCGATTTCTGCGTGCAAGTATTTGGTGATTTCCATTGAGTTGTATTGGATTTCTTTGTATCCTTGGAATCCCAAACGAATGAATTGATAATATTGACCCAAGATTTGAGCTGCTGGGCGAGAGAAATTCAAACCCACTTGAGTGATGTTTGCACCTAAATAGTTTACGCTGAATGACATTTCGTCTGGAAGATATTCTTTGCCTTTCCAGCATACCCATCCTAAACCAGGATATACAAGACCGAATTTGTGTCCAGAGGTGCTAATTGAATAAACCCATTTCAAACGGAAGTCCCATTCCAACTCGGGTTGTAAAAATGGTAATATGAAACCACCGCTGGCTGCATCCACGTGGATAGGAATGTCAAAACCTGTTTTGGCGTTGTACGCCTCAAGAGCCGCATCCAATGCTTTCACATCATCGTTCAAACCAGTCCAAGTCACACCCAAAATAGGTACAATGCAGATGGTGTTTTCGTCGCACATCTTCAAGGCTTCTTCGGGGTCTAAAGTGGTTTTGTCTAAAGTCAAAGGCACTTGACGCATTTCGATTTGCCATAGTTGGCCGAATTTTTCCCACACTACTTGGAATGCTGATGAAATAACGAAGTTTGGTTTGTCAAAGGGTTTGCCTTCTGCCTGACGTTTTTTGCGCCAACGTAGCCAAGCAGCCACACCACCAAGCATACAAGCTTCGCTCGAACCAATGGCAAGCGCACCTGTTTTCCATTGATCTTTTTCGGGTGAGTTCCACAGATTTGCAATGATGTTGATACATTTACCATTCATCACGGCGATACGTGGATATTCTGTTTCATCAATGTAGTTGATATTAATCGCATCGTTCATCAACTTAGTGGCATAGTCGTCCATATAAGTTGTTACGAAAGTAGCCAAATTCAAACGAGGTTGAGTTTGTGAGAAAGTTTCATCTTTCACCATCTGATAAGCAATCTCAGGAGTAGTAGGTCCATCGGGGATTTTATCTACTGGTGCAGGTTGTAGCATAGTGCTCGATCCGTAAACATCTGTTTTTGCGTCTCCGTTTCTAAAATTCAAATCTTCCATTTTCGTTTATTTTTAAGTTAAGACATAGGTGATGGGCGGGTGTGCCCTTGAGTCTTTTAAGAAACGTTACAGAATATCTAAAGTTTGGTATTTTGGTTATAATTAACAAGTTTAAACAGACGACTGTGTGCTACTAACAGTGAACGTAGTTTTGAAAACAATGCAATGGATAGAATATTAGGGATTAGAGAGGTGGATGGAAAGACTGTGAATAGTTGATATGATAATAGTGAACATTCTGCGAATGAACTCTTAACAGTTGACACGATGAATGTGAACAGTTTAAGTTTCTACTCTGAAAATAGTAGATGTGCTCAGCTGATACCCCTTCGTTTATGTGTTGATAGCAAGGTTGTTATCTTGGACGATTGTGTTTGGTAGAGCCAAATGTCTATTCGTGGTGATAGGGGCCGTTGTTCAATATCGTCATAGCACGATAAACCTGCTCTACAAAAATTAGACGAATCATTTGATGCGAGAAAGTCATTTTAGACATTGCTATCTTTTCGGAAGCCAAACTGTACACCTTTTGAGAAAAGCCATAAGGCCCCCCGATAACAAACACCAAACGCTTGTTTACTGTGTGTGTTTTTCGTTCTATCCATTCGGCAAACTCCACCGAACGCATTTGTTTGCCGTGTTCGTCCAATAGCACCACCACGTCGCCTGGTTGAATTGCTTTACAAATCAACTCTCCCTCTTTCTCTTTTTGCTGCTCAAACGAGAGGCTTTTTGTGTTTTTCAACTCAGGAATCACCTCCATTTCAAATGGGGTGTATCGCTTGGTGCGCTGCACATAGTCGTTGATAGCGGTTATGTAATGCTGTTCTACTGTTCGTCCCACGACGAGTAAGGTTGTTTTCATACAAAAAACGGATAATAGATGAGACTGCAAAAATAGCCACAATTTTGTGTTAATTCACAATAAATGCTTACCTTTGCATATCAATCGATAGAAGTTTTAACTCGAAACTACTGTCAAAAAGCTGAAGGTTATGAAAAAACGAATCTTTCTTTTATCAACCGCATTGCTTTTTACGATAACCTCGTTGCTGGCACAAGATGTGCCAGTGGGTGTGGTGCTTGCTTTCAAAAAAGGCAATTCGCAAGAGTTGAACAAGTATCTGGGCGACCAAGTGGAACTGACGATACAAAACAACTCGAAAAACATTGATAAGAAACTTACCGAGTCTACCTTATCCTCTTTTTTTGCAAACAACAAAGTGAATGGTTTTACGGTAAATCATCAAGGCAACCGCGATGAAACGAGTTTTATTATCGGCACATTGGTTACTTCTGGTGGCAACTATCGGGTGAACTGCTTTTTTCGGAAGCTGCAAAATAAATATTTAATTCATCAAATAAGAATTGACAAGATCAATGACTAAAGAAAAAGAACTAATCGACAAACTAATCGATTTGGCATTTGCCGAAGACATTGGTGATGGCGATCATACAACACTTTCGTGTATTCCCGAAACAGCTATCGGAAAATCGAAACTATTGATAAAAGAAACGGGTGTATTGGCTGGTGTAGAGGTGGCGAAAGAGATATTCAATCGTTTTGACCCTACAATGAAAGTGGAAGTGTTTATCAACGATGGTGCTGAGGTGAAACCCGGCGATGTGGTGATGGTTGTAGAAGGAAAAATACAATCGCTGTTGCAAACCGAGCGTTTAATGCTCAACGTGATGCAGCGTATGAGTGGCATTGCTACAATGACACGCAAATATGCCAAACAGCTTGAAGGCACCAACACACGTGTGCTCGATACTCGTAAAACGACTCCTGCTATGCGCATCGTAGAAAAAATGGCAGTGAAGATAGGCGGCGGTGTAAATCATCGTATAGGCTTGTTCGATATGATTTTGTTGAAAGACAATCACGTGGACTTTGCTGGTGGTATCGACAAAGCTATCACCCGCGCCAAAGAATACTGTGAAGCCAAAGGCAAGGACTTGAAAATTGAAATCGAAGTGCGCAACTTTGACGAACTTCAACAAGTACTCGATTTGGGCGGGGTAGACCGTGTGATGTTCGATAACTTCACTCCCGAGATGACTAAAAAAGCAGTGGAGATGGTAGACGGACGATTTGAAACCGAATCATCGGGTGGAATTACTTTCGACACATTGCGCGACTATGCCGAGTGTGGAGTGGATTTTATCTCAGTAGGTGCCCTCACTCATTCGGTGAAAGGGCTTGATATGAGCTTTAAAGCTTGTTAAAAACTAATATAGACACGTATTTTGCGGATTTACAACTCAATGTGTAATGACGGAATGCGTGTCTTTTTTTTATCTATATACTTCTTTTTTCTCTCATTTAACTTCTTTTTATATTTTGCTTTGCAGCATTTTTGCCATTGCTGCGTCAAATCAATAGAAAACGCGAGAGGCGGCTGTATAAAATAAAACGCATTATTTGACTTGGAAAACGAGATTGAATTGATAAAGGGGTGTCGAGCTGGAAATGAATCTGCTCGCAACAAACTCTATACTCTCTATTCTAAGCGAATGTTGGCTATATGCTACCGCTATACGGGTGATGTAGACGTGGCGCACGATGTGCTACACGATGCTTTTATCAAAATATTCACCAAGTTTTCGTTTCGTGGCGAGTCTTCGCTTGCTACTTGGCTCACCAAAGTGGTAGTGACACAGGCACTCGACCATTTGCGACGCGAAAAACGAAACAATCAGTGGATGATACACGAAGAGCAACTACCTGATATTCCAGAACTTTCTCCCAATGAAAGCAATCTCTCCGAAGAGCAGCTGATGATGTTTGTGGCGGAATTGCCCGAAGGATGTCGAACGGTATTCAACCTTTATGTGTTCGAGGAGAAATCTCACAAGGAAATAGCAGCCTTGGTAGGAATCAAAGAACACTCGTCGACCTCTCAGCTGCATCGTGCCAAATATCTATTAGCAAAAAGAATAAAGGAGTTTAAATACAATGAAGAAAGAAAATGATGAAATAGTCGACTTGTTTCGCTCAAGATTGTCGCAAGCAGAGATGCCTGTTCAAGATGGAGCTTGGCAAAGATTGAATCAAGGTGTGGCTCTGGCTACGCATCGCCGGCGGACTATCTTTATGCGTATAGCCTCTTCGGCTGCTGTACTGTTGGTGTTGATTGCTTCTTCGGCCGCATTTTGGTATTTGTCGCCCAACGAAGAGATGGGCGAGGCCTTCACGCAACTTGCTATCCCCAATAATGGAACACTGATTGGTGATCAAGCTTATCAAAATTTCTCACCTATACCTGCTGTTCCTCTTCCTGCCAACGCTAAACCATCTTTTCGTCAAACTGCCATGATTGCTCATCCTGCCGACGAAGACTCTGTAATGGTTTCATTTTCTTTTAGCTTCTCTATTACCGCAACCGAAGATTCAGGTTATGGCTATCACGAATCGAACAACTACTACTGGAACGTAGGGGGTGGAAACCACTCTTCAAATTATTATACCGATGCAACGGATGTAGCAATGATTGAAGAAACTGCAACAGGAATGGTTGTGAAAGAGAAGAAATGGGCAATGAAAGCTCTGGGTGGTATCTCTCTTCCTGATAAATCGCTTCACAACAAACTACCGTATAATATAGGTGTATCTATCGAACGAAAGCTAAATAAATTTTTGGGTATCGAAGCGGGCGTGCAATATAGCAATATACCTGCCGTTGATAAAAGAGCGCATTATGTAGGTATTCCTGTGAAGGTGAATGCAACGTTTGTTCAAACGCCCAAAGTAGATTTGTACGCATCGGTAGGCGGAGTGGCAGACAAGTGTGTGGCGGGTGCTCCTAATAATAGCTTCAAGCACGAACCTATTCAGCTTGCGGTGACTGCTGGCGTGGGGGCGAACTATAAGATGAACGATCGTTTGGCTCTATTTGTAGAACCCGGTCTATCACATCACTTTAAAACAAACTCTAAAATGGAAACTGTGCGTAGCAGCCGCTCTACAAACTTCAATGTGCAATGCGGACTTCGTATGTCTTTTTAATCTCAATCGCTTAGATAACTAAATAATGAGAAACTTCATAAACATTATAATAATAACGTTGTTCACTTTCAGCTTCTCTGGATGTAGTGCCGATGCTACCGATCAAAACAACCCTGAGGTATATGCTTTTGTAAAACAACTCAAAGCTGGCACTTACAAATTGAAGAATGAAATGGGAGTAGTTGTGATTCCCAATTTTAATCAAACCGATATTGACGATTTGTTGAAATATGCCGATGATTTGACTATCATCCCATCTTTTCCTACGATGTACACAAGCAACAGTGGTAAAATCCGATTGGGTGAGTGTATATTATGGACTGTCGAAACAATTCGCTTGAATATGCCTGCATCGTTGGGTTGTAATATGGTAGAGGTGAATGCCGAAAACTACGAAGCTATTTATTTTCTGAGTGATGATGAAGTGCTTGATGCTGCTGCACGCTATAAACGTTGGTGGGAAAACCGAAAATATCCACGCACGGCTTGGACAATCGATCCGTGTTATGACGAGCCTCTTTGTGGTAGTGGTTATCGTTGGTGGTAGGCTAAACTGAAAAATGAATGATAAGATTGTGATAAGGATGAAAAGGTTGCTTTGTACAATAAGTTTTCTGATTATAACATATATGGTGAGCGCACAAAGTGTGGCTCTGCAAGACTCTGTGCGTCATAATAACAACACAAACGAAGCAGATGAATTACAGTTGAATTTAGAAGTTATAGAACAGATTGATTTTGGTTCGGTTTTTATGGGAGCACCAACTTACTCCGCCGAGAAAAGTTGGTTGCTCCCTGATGAAACACTTCCTGTGGCATTGCCAGGCGAAGTGTCATTGGATATGCGCCAAATGCTGACTCTGAGACCTTATAAAGCCAATACTCCTTACAATTGGGATCCCGTGAAACAAAAAAGGATTAGTGTGAAAAAAGACACGTGGCGCAACGATCCGTTTCGTCATTTCAAAACACAGTTTATTTATAGCAATTGGGCCAAAACTCCATTCGATAAAGGCATAAGAAGTTCGCTTGCAGAGATAGAGGCTTCTGGGATGCGTTACAATATTTTGGCAGGGCGCAGTGGTGGTGCTACGGTGGGGGCTTGGCAAAAGGTAGGTGCTCCTACTGGATATGACCTGATGACTCCTTTCTCTAAAGATTTTTGGGATAAAAAGGGTAGGTTGCGCCGTTTGCGTACGCTCGAAGTGCTTAGTCAATATGGTGATTCGACTACGGTTAATGTGGCGGCTCCTGTTGTCAAACCTGCTGTTCGCTGAACTAATGTTTTCGTATTTTGTTTTCCTTATAGTTGCATTAATAGGATTGAATTATGAATAGAATAACCTCTTTGTTTAAAATTCGTTACCCCATCATCCAAGGTGGTATGGCTTGGTGCAGTGGATGGCGGTTAGCTTCTGCCGTGAGTAATGCTGGCGGACTGGGACTAATAGGTGCTGGCTCTATGCAGCCCGATTTACTGCGTGAACACATACAGAAATGCAAGGCTGCTACCAACGCTCCCTTTGGCGTGAATGTGCCTTTGATGTATACTCAGATAGAAGAGGTTATGAATATTATTGTCGACGAAGGCGTGAAAATTGTATTTACTTCTGCGGGCAATCCTAAAACTTGGACTTCGTGGTTGCACCAACGTGGCATAACAGTTGCTCATGTAGTAGCCTCTTCTAAATTTGCAATGAAATGTGAAGAGGCAGGAGTAGATGCAATCGTGGCCGAAGGCTTCGAAGCTGGCGGTCACAACGGTAGAGAGGAAACTACTACGATGTGCTTGATTCCGGCTGTGCGAAAAACTACCACTTTGCCGCTGGTGGCAGCTGGAGGCATCGGAACAGCACAGTCGATGATGGCTGCTATTGTTTTAGGCGCAGAAGGCGTACAAATAGGCACACGTTTCGCTCTTACTTACGAAAGTTCGGCAAGCTCCGTTTTTAAAGAATATTGTTTGCGCCTGAATGAAGGCGACACGAAGTTATTACTAAAAAAACTTTCACCAACTCGCTTGGCAACTAATGCCTTTAAAGATAAAGTTGAGGCTGCAGAAGCGAAAGGTGCTACTGCGCAAGAACTTTTAGCTTTGATAGGTGCGGGAAGGCCTAAAAGAGGAATGCTTGAAGGCGATTTGGAAAATGGCGAATTGGAAATTGGGCAAATAACATCTCTTTTTCGTCAACAACAAACGGTGGCAGAAGTAATGACTGAAATCATAGAAGATTATGAACGCATCAGTAAGATGCGTTATGAATGGTAAATTTCTCTCTCTCTCTCTCTTTACATAACATTGATTGGTTTGAAAGCACTTCCTCAAAAGATGACGTTGAGCGAAGTGCTTTCTTTTTGTTTCAGCTTTCTATCCTTTGTATGGGGTGTAGGGCAAACCAAATACATCTGCGATTGCTTCATACACAACTTTTCCTTCTACAACATTCAAACCCAGAGCCAATGATGCATCTTTGGCACAAGCCTCTTTCCAACCTTTGTTGGCAAGTGCGATGGTATAGGGGAGGGTAGCATTTGTGAGTGCCATTGTCGATGTGTAGGGCACAGCACCGGGAATGTTGGCCACTGCATAATGCACGATGTTATCTACCACATAAGTGGGGTCGCTGTGAGTGGTAGGGTGTGAGGTTTCAAAACATCCACCTTGATCTATCGCTACATCCACTAAAACGGTGCCCGGTTGCATCATTTTTAGCATCTCCTTTGTTATTAGATGTGGTGCTTTGTCGCCAGGTTTCAGTACCGACCCAATTACCAAATCTACATCTGCCAGCTCTTTTTCAATCTGATGTGAGGATGAAAAAAGAGTTTTTACATTTGCAGGCAATGTTTCGCTCAGATAGCGCAAACGTGGCAAGTTAATATCAGCAATGATAACTTCAGCTCCCATTCCGGCTGCCATTTGTGCTGCATTGCTACCTACTATGCCACCCCCTAAAATCAAAACTTTTGCGGGCTTTACACCAGGTACTCCACCCAATAGCTTACCTTTTCCTCCTTGAGGTTTTTCTAAAAAACGTGCTCCTTCTTGTATCGACATTCGTCCTGCCACTTCACTCATAGGCACCAAAAGCGGTAGCGAATGGTCGGGTTTCTCAACGGTTTCGTAGGCTAAACAGATAGCTCCACTTTCAATCATTGCCATTGTAAGCTCTCTGTCCGATGCAAAATGGAAGTAAGTAAATAGCAGCTGGCCTTTTTTTATTAGCTTATATTCGGGCTTGATAGGCTCTTTTACTTTTACAATCATTTCGGCTATTTCGTATACGGCCTCGATGGTTGGCAATATTTGCGCTCCTGCCGATGTGTAATCCTCATCAGAAAAACCGCTATTAATACCTGCACTTTGTTGCACATATACGGTATGACCGTGTTTGGTAAGCTCCGAAACGCCAGAAGGTGTCATTCCTACCCGATTTTCATTGTTTTTTATCTCTTTCGGTATCCCAACTATCATAATGGTATGTTTATAAGGTTAAACTTATGCGAATATAACAATAGTATTTATGTAATGTTGGTTTTATTGATGTGTTTTGCAGCATAATGATAATATTGACCGAAGTAGGTGCTCTTTAATAAATAGCCCTTTAGACTTTTATTATAAAC